>JBDRDG010000069.1:0-10129 GCA_043821045.1 Candidatus Omnitrophota bacterium
TTTCAGGCTTAACGCCAACAGATATTGTTGTTATTAATGATAAGAAATATTCTCCTATAAAAAGGCAAGAGACAGGGACCAATCCTTTTATGCCATCCAGAAGAAGAAGCAATGATACAAATAAATAATATTTCTAAGACATACCATACGGATAAAGTTCCGGTTTACGCGCTACGAGGCGTCAGCATTTCCATAGAGCAGGGTGAATTTGTCGCTATTATGGGGCCGTCGGGTTCGGGTAAATCTACTTTATTGCACGTGCTGGGTTTTTTGGATCGGCCGGATAGCGGTTCCTATAAAATATTCGATACGGAAATTTCCCAATTGACCGATGACGATCTTGCCACCCTTAGAAACCGTTTAGCCGGATTTGTTTTTCAGCAATTTCATCTTTTAAGGCGGGTAACTGGGTAATGTCAAATAAATTGTGTAAATTCCTTTAAGGGTGTATTCATCCAATTATTATTTAAGCGAGAAATAACAGCATAGATAATACGATTAACGCTTTCCTCATTGGTAAAACAGCTAATCGGCCTAGTTCTTCTGCGGATTTCTCTAAAGGCACGTTCAATTACATTAGTAGTTCTTATGCGTTTTCTAATAAGAGCCTTATGTTTTTCAGGGACTGGTATTTCCAGGAAGTTAAGCAAAGGGTCTAAATCCTTCTCAATAGATTTAACAGCCTTAGGATAATTTTTATACCAGTGTTTTTTCCATGTGTTAAAACGATGAACCGCTTGGCGTTTAGTTTCGGCGTTGTAAATTCTTCTAGCTTCTGTGATAACCTGGTCGTGATCGCTCTTTTTCAAGTAGTTTGATACGTTTTTCAATTTATGTACCCAGCAATGTTGGCGTTTGGTGTAGGCGAAGACGATATCTAAAGCGGCATGTAATCCTTTACAGCCGTCGGTAATAATAAGTTTAAGGTTATCGCCTTTGAGGCCACGATTCCACAAGTCGTTAAGAAATGATTCCCAGCAAACCTGGCTTTCTGAACTGGCTATTCTGAAGGAGATGAGTTCTTTTTTGCCAAAAACAGTGATGCCATAAGCGACCAACACTAGTTTTTTGCATGATTTAAGGCTATTTTTTACTTTAAGAGTTATACCGTCAAGGAATAAGAATTGATATTCATCCAAAAGATTACGTTTATGGAATTGTTTAACCTTAAGGTTTAATGATTTTGTGACGCGCGATACCGTAGAGGCAGAAAAGGTAGATTCCAAAATAGGCCGGAGAGAGCTAGAGACATTACGTGTAGATATACCGTTGATAAAAGCCTTGCAGATAGTATCATTAACTGCTTTTTGTCTTCTTTGATAATAGTCAAATATTTTTGTTTTGAATAAAGCGAGGCGTGAACGGGGGATTTTGAGTTTATTAATAGGGCCGAGTTCCGTGTCGAGATTACGGTGATAATAACCGTTACGGTAATCTAATCTAGCGTTGGTTCTCTGATATTTTTGTGAGTTGGTGTATTCGACCATTTCTTCGTCCATGGTTATTTGGATAAGATCTTTCACAAGATAACGCACATGTTTTTTGATATCGGTCCAAAAACTGGCATCCGTGCAGGTATTAACAAAATGCTTTACGCTTCGCCATCTCTGTGTTAAGTTAGTATCAAAGACTAGATACTGCATGGGTGTACCTCCTTCTTTTGGCCGTTATGGCCGGGTTATTGGTTTCTAACCAGAAGGATACACCCTTTTTTATTGATTTCAAGGTTTTGACTTAAAAACATCGCCCATATTTACGTTTTAAGGCGTCCGCTTTTTATTGAGCCATATATATTATGGCTCCCTTGAAATGAATTTACACAATTTGCAGTATATCACCGGGTAACTGCCATTGAGAATACGGAACTGCCTCTTATTTATGCCGGAAAAAAAGAAGTAAGAGACGCGGCCTACAATAAGCTGGAAGCGGTAGGACTGCTTGAGCGCCAGAAACACCGGCCTAATGAGTTATCGGGCGGCGAGCAGCAGCGTGTCGCTATCGCGCGGGCTTTAGTCAATGAGCCGATTATAATATTTGCCGATGAGCCTACGGGAAATCTCGATACCAAGAGCGAACAGGAGATCATGGCGATTCTTGAAAACCTGAACGAAAAGGGAAAGACCATCGTTATGGTTACGCACGACCGGGAAGTCGCCGAGCGTGCCAAGAGAATAATTACAATGCGTGACGGAAAGATTCAGTCCGATGTCTATAAAGACAATGATAATGTAAAAAAGGCCGTTGAAGCGGAGGCTTTCTTAATCACCGACATAGTTTCAAAAAGCACTCTTCTTTCGGCCGCATGGAGTTTATACAGCATTTACATCAGTCAGTACAGGCTATTTTTTCCAACAAAGTCCGTTCCTTCTTGTCTATGCTGGGAATTCTTTTCGGAGTCGCGGCGGTTATCGCTATGATGGCTTTGGGCGAGGGGGCTAAAGCATCAATGGAAGAACGCCTTAAATCCTTGGGGTCAAATCTCCTTTCAATCCGAGGCGGTTCGGCTAGAATGCACGGTGTCGCCGGCGCGGCTGGCTCAATAACGCGTTTTACTCCCGAAGATGTCGAAGCTTTACGGACCCTTACTCCCTTGGTTAAGAAAATAAGCGGTAGTTGCCGCGGCAGCGTCCAGCTTGTCTATGAGAATGAGAACTGGAATACTAGCATAGAAGGCGTTGGTTACGATTACGGTTATATGCGCGCGACTATACCGGAGATAGGCAGATGGTTTACCCGGGAAGAAATCAGCGGGCGCGAGAAAGTCGTTATAATAGGCATGAGCGTTTCCGAAAAACTTTTTAAAAACAGTAATCCTCTTGGCAAGATAATTAAAATAAACCGCATCAATTTTAAAGTCATAGGGATCGCTCCTCAGAAAGGATCCACGGGCCCTCACGATCAGGATGATATAGTCTATATCCCGCTGACTACCGCGATGTACCGGGTGCTGGGAAAAGATTATCTCGATCAGATTTATGTGGAAGTTTCTGATGTTAAATTAATCGAAGAAGCGGAAGAGAAAATCGGACAAATTATTAGGAAACGTCATAAGTTATATCAGGATGAAGACTCTTTTGATATCAGAAATATGAGTGAGATCCAAGAAATGCTGACAAGTACGACCCGGACGATGAGTTTGCTTCTCGGGTCTATAGCGGCAATATCGCTTCTGGTCGGCGGCATAGGGATTATGAATATTATGCTTGTGTCGGTTACAGAACGCACGCGCGAAATAGGCTTGCGTAAAGCCATCGGGGCCAGCAACACGGATATAATGTCGCAGTTTTTAATCGAAGCGGTTGTCATGACTTTCAGCGGTGGGCTAATCGGTATTTTGCTGGGCGGTGGAGCGGCGATGATTATGACAAAACTTGCCGGCTGGGCTACTAAAGTCTCTCTTTTCAGTATTATTTTATCAACAACGTTTTCAATCGCTGTAGGCATCGGATTTGGTTTATGGCCGGCTAAAAAGGCCGCTCAACTTAATCCGATAGAAGCGCTAAGATTTGAATAAATTTGATTTCCCATCATAAAAGAATCCGGGACACATCCCATTTTTCCCTCACCAGCACCTTATCAATTCTTATAAATCGCATTAGTAATACGGGATAAAGGGGGGGCATTTTGTCGAGGCTGATCCCTTTGTTTCTGCGCCAAAATGCTATACTTACGTCAAAGAATGTTGTAAACTACCTTCATGGGAATTAGAAAAGCCTTCTTATTCGTATTTCTCTTTATCATCACGGGATGTGTATATTTCAGTTATCTAAAAGATCCTTTTATAGATATTCCCGCTTTTTCTCAAGTGAATGAACAGCTTTATCGGGGAAGCTATCCTAAAGCCCAGGCGTACAGCAAGCTCAAAGAATTGGGAATAAAAACGATCATCAACCTCAGCTGCGACAACGATAAACGCTTAGAATACGAACAACAGATGGTATCACAATATGGCTTCAATTTTATCCAGATACCATTGAGTATTTACACCTGGCCAGAAGATGAAAAAGTCCTTACATTTATAAAAACAGTGCTTTATCCTGACAACCAAGCGGTATTTGTGCATTGTACGAACGGCCGTGATCTTACGGGAACAATGATTGCTGTCTATCGCGTCGTGGTCGAAGGAAAGGGGCCCAAAGAAGCTTATAAAGAGGCTCTGCGTCATGGATTCTGGCCGTATAGAGGCGAAGTCGTCTTAAAGAAATATATCCACCAGTTAAAAGACAGAAAAGTTCTCTTTGATTTTGTCAAAACATACAATGGAAGATAATCTTTCAGGAAAATCGTTTGTGAAAATATCTGTTTTAAGAACCGGACAGATTTTTATTATATGCGTGATCCTTTTTTCGCATCGACAGGCGTCAGCACTCTCAACCCCACATCACCTTTACAATATATCACGCCGCCTCTGTGAAGTAGCCGGCGCCCCCGTTTACGGTGTGTTTTTTCAAGGGCCAAAAAATATTAAAGAAACATACATTTCTGAAGTATGGGAACAGGAAAAACCAAAGAATCGAGGGCTCTTACGCTATAAACTTTTTGCTCTCTGGCGCGCTCCTGGGGAAGAACTAAAAGGTGTGATTAAAGGGATCACCGATAGCGTTTCTTCATTAGGACAAGCATGCACAGAGTTTATTTCGATATTTTTCGGTGATTAACAGGGAATATACTTTTATACAGATGCCCGGACTATTGACTGCTTCCGATAGGAAGGTCGGGCGAAAACAAGGATAAAGGGGGTAGCCCTCAAATCTAGAAACCAATCAGCATATCTTGTAATTCCCGCCTTGATTTCTCCGTTAAACAAGTTGTTCTTAAAAATTGCATTAGAATTAATTATTGATATAATGGGAGAGGAAAAATCATGAAAATATTAGATAGCCCCGTTACAGCCGCGGAATTAAAGAAAGTAGCAGTTGATACTTTTGGCGATTTGGTTAAAGCCGTTGTCGATGTGAAACGGGAATTGGTCGCGGTTGACGCTGAACTGCATGCTGATTTAGAAGCGCTTTTGCTTGAGAATGGTTCAAAACAAAAGGATTTGTGGGGGATCAATTTTTATCCCGACCTTGAAGGCGGCGATTTTATCGAGTTCGATTCAATGATTAATTTGCGGCCGTCCCAGGGCAATATGAGTAGAAGCGTCGATTCCGAAGAAATTAAAAAGGCGATTATTAATGTTGTTAATAAATGGGTGAGAAGATGAATGTTCAACATCGAGAGCTTGCCAAAGGCCGTTGGCAACAGATGTCATTGTGTGAACAAATGGCAAATGTGGGAAGCGAAGTGAGCCGGGCCTTTAATTGGCGGAATAAAGGGAAAGATGATTTTTCAAAGAAAGCGGTTAAGAGGGCATTAGAGTTGTTGGACCTTACCGCGAGTTCTAAAAAAGAATATCCTCGCTTAAAGGAGATCCTTAGGGTAAGAGAAGGGCTTGTTGATTATTTCTACGGAGAGAATCAATTTTCTTCGTCGGAACTCTTATGGCGAAAATATTTTGATCATTTCCATTATGCTGCGCGAAAGAATTATTGACCTGCAAGAACCGGTGATAAAGATAACGGGCTTACCCGTTGATATAAAAGACTATTATTAGCGTATGGCGGATAGAGAATACAAGGATGCCAGCCTCAATTTGCCAATTCAGAAACTAATCGGCATATAAATTAATCCGGGCGGGACATGGCGGTAAAAGCCGTTTATCTTTGATCTGGAATCTCTCCTGTTTTTTAGGGGTATTTCCTGTTTTTGTGGTAAAATATAGGAATTTAGCAAAGGAGATTATGGCCGAAAAGGTCCTGTCAGTTGAAAAATTACGAAAAGTTTACGGTAATATCATTGGCGTAGACGATATTTCGTTTGAGGTGGAAAATAACGAAATATTGGGACTTCTCGGGCCGAATGGCGCGGGCAAGACGACTACGATCAATATGATTTTGGGGATACTTGAGCCTACAGCCGGTTCGGTTAGCGTAAACGGTATGGATATCGCCGCTAATCGTTCAAAGGTTTTAGAACGCACAAATTTCGCCGCGGTTTACGCGCCATTACCCGGCAATTTGACTGTGTGCCAAAATTTACATATTTTTGCCCTGTTATACGGGGTAAAAGATGACGCGGTACGTATTGATATGTTACTTGAGAGGTTTGATCTAAAAAATTTTCGTAATACTAAATGCGGCGTGCTTTCTTCCGGAGAGCAGACGCGCGTCGGTTTAGCCAAAGCCATGCTTAACGATCCCGATTTACTTTTACTGGATGAACCGACCGCATCTCTTGATCCGGCAATCGCGCGCGATATCCGCGCTAATATCCGTGAGCTTGTTGAGAGGAGAAAGTGCGGCGTGTTGTGGACGACGCATAATATGCATGAGGTAGAGGAGGTCTGTGACCGCGTCCTTTTTCTCTCTCATGGCAAGATACTTCTTGAAGGCGATCCTAAAACTTTGCCGCGGCAATATAGCAAAGCTAATTTGGAAGAACTTTTTATCATGGTGGCGCGCGAGCCGATTCCTCTGGAGGTGGAATAAACCATGTCTTTTAGCCGCGTCGGCGCGATCGTGTTAAGACAGTTTTATTTGATACGCGCTAATATGTCGCGCGTCCTGCCTTTATTTATATGGGTGGCCGTGGATATCGTCCTTTGGGGTTTCTTGACGCGCTATCTTAATACGGTAGCTTTGCCCGGTTTCAATTTCGTACCGGCTCTCCTGGGAGCGGTTTTACTCTGGGATTTTTTTATACGCATTATGCAGGGCGTGACTATGGCTTTTTTCGAAGACGTCTGGGCGCGTAACTTTCTTAATATTTTTTCCACGCCGATTTCGATAAGAGAATATCTTACCGGCCTTGTTTTTTGCAGTGTCGCCACAAGTTCCGTCGGCATCGCGGTGATGCTTTTAATCGCCGTTTCCGTTTTCGGCTTGCCGTTTTTAAGTTACGGATTGCTTGTCTTGCCGTTTCTGCTTGTGCTTTTTATGTTTGGTATAGCTTTGGGTATCGCTGCCAGCGCTCTTGTTTTACGCTTGGGCCCGGCGGCGGAGTGGTTCATCTGGCCTATACCGGCTATCATTTCACCGTTTGCCGGTGTGCTATACCCCATTGCTGTTTTACCTAAATGGATGCAGTTTATCTCACGCTTATTGCCGCCGTCCTATGTTTTTGAATCTTTACGCGATATTGTTTCCGGCCGTGCGGTTTCCGGGATGGGATTGCTGTTAAGCCTAGGGCTTGCCTTACTGTACATTTTACTGGCTTGTTTATTTTTCTCCCTTACATATAAGCACGCGACACGCATCGGTCTTATAGCACGTTACAGCGCCGAAAGCTTGAGCTGAAAAAACAGAGGTAAACTTATTATAACTGATTTGTTTTTTAGATAGAGAGATAAGAGAAAGGGGTTATATGCGGTTGAAAGCTTTGCAATTACAGAAAGTCGATTCAGGGCACGGTTCCTTAGAAGACGCGAGCGCCGATACGATAAGAAAAGAGGTCCTGCGGGCAACGCAGGATTTTAAGAGTTCGTGGCGGAATCTTGCCCAGGCGCTTCATGTTGTTTGGAAGGATAAGTTGTACCGGAAGTGGGGCTATGAAACGTTTGATCAATATACGGCAAAAGAGGTGACTATCCGTAAGGCCACGGCGGTAAAGCTTATCCGTTCATACAATTTTCTGAAAGAAGAAACTTCCCTGGGTGGATACGAGGAAAAAGAAGAAAGGGCCGTTACGCCTACTTTTGAGATGGTAAATACTTTACAGCGGGCCAGGAAAGCTTTAAGCGACGAGGATTATCAGAGAGTGAAAAAAGATGTTTTTGAGAACGGTAAAGACGCGCGCGAGGTAAGAAAAGATATCAACGCCTTGATTATGAAACAGAGAAAAGATGTAAACCCGGAAGAAGAGAGGACGCGCGCCGGTAAAGTTTCAGTCAAAAGGTTTTTAGCGGTGTTGAGAGCGTTTGGGCGCGACGTTGAGGCGCTTGATGTTCTGCCCGGCGAAATAGCTTGTGATATCGATAAATTGCTTAAGAAAATAGAGGGCTATATTTAGTTAAAAATAATGGCAAGGAATTACAGGCCGAAACGTACCCGCAATTTGTACGATCCAAACAGTTCGGAACCTTTTAAACTGAGCCGCAGCAGAATAGATTTTTACATCCAATGTCCAAGATGTTTTTATCTTGACCGAAGGTTGGGCGTAGATCGGCCGTCGGGGCCGCCGTTTACATTGAATATGGCGGTAGATACGCTGCTTAAGAAAGAGTTTGACCTTCTGCGGCAAAATAATGAAGCGCATCCTTTGATGAAAAAGTACGGCATAGATGCTGTTCCTATATTCCATGAACAACTTGATGATTGGCGTAACAATTTTAAAGGTGTGCAGTATTTATATGAACCGGCCAACCTCATTATTACCGGCGCGATAGATGATCTATGGCAAAATCCGGCCGGGGAATATATTGTAGTCGATTATAAATCTACTAGTAAGAATGAGGAAATAACTCAGCTTAACAAAGATTGGCAGGATAGTTATAAACGCCAGTTAGAAGTGTACCAGTGGTTGTTGCGAAGAAATGGATTGAAGGTTTCGAATACCGGATACTTTGTGTATTGCAATGGCAGAACGGATATAGATAAGTTTGACGGGAAGCTTGAGTTCGATCTTACGTTAATTGCTTATACCGGTAAAGATACCTGGGTTGAAAATAAGCTAAAAGAAATATATGCCTGTTTGCAAGGGAATACCGTGCCAGAAGCCAGTAATACTTGCGATTTTTGCGCTTACCGCGGCGCCGCCGATGAGGCGATTAATGATTAGGCGCATGTCATATTTATCTGTGTAATGTGGTATGTAATGAAAATTATATTTACATGAAACATAGCGCATAAAACATTACACAATTCATTCGGGGTACATCCCATTTTTCTCCTTGACAGGATTTTAGAGTAGGAGTAAGGTAGATACACAATTTGGCAGTAGTCCCGCGTTAGAAGGGCTAAATCCCGGACTCTAAAATCCTTAAAAGGATGACCCCGTCCTTTCCAAAATCATAAATGATTTTGGGGCCGGCCTTGCAGGCAAATTCCAGCGGAATTTGGGTTAAAGTAAAACCTTCGTGGAATAAATCCGCGAGGGTTTTTTGTGTTTTTGGGGCCAGTTTATTAACAGATACTTCGGACGCGAGTTGGCGTCCTCAGTATCAATTCGCGCAGACAACTTATGGTCAAGGCTTTCCATAAGTTGTGCGTTCATTGAAAGGGGGTGTTTGGCATGGGAAGTTTTAAAGAGTTAAAAAACATTCAAATCATCATTTTAGGTTTATGCATCGCCGGCGCGACTATCGCTTCAACTGTGATTTTGTCAAATGGGCTTATGCAGATAAAAAAGTTTTCTAATGAAGTGATTGCCGTCACCGGATCGGCCGAGAAGAAAATAATATCTGATTATATAGTGTGGGATTCAATATTTTCACGCCGCGATACCAAAATGACCGTTGCCTTTGACAATCTGGGAAAAGATTTAAAGATGGTTAAAGAGTATCTTTTATCGAAAGGAGTAAAAGAAGAGGAAATTACTATTTCTCAAATTTCTACGTCTGTGCTTTACAAGAAGAATGAGGAGGGGCACGACACCAATGATATAGAAGGTTATCTCCTGGAGCAAGGCGTTGAGGTCCGATCCTATAATGTGAAGAAAGTCGATGATATAGCCCGCCAGTCAACCGAATTGATTAATCAGGACATTCGGTTCATATCCAGAGCGCCGGAATATTTTTATACAAAATTAGCGGAGTTAAAACACGAAATGCTGGCGGTGGCCACAAAAGACGCTAAAGCAAGAGCGGAAAAGATGGCGGCATCAACCGGCAATAAAGTAGGGCTTATGCGGTCAGCAAAGATGGGTATTTTTCAGATTACGCCGGTAAACTCCTATGATGTGTCGTGGTACGGCAACAATGATACTTCTTCTTATGAAAAGAAAGTGACTGCCGTTGTGAATGTTGACTTCGCGATTAGGGAGTGATTTTATTCAAGGAGGAAAAACGGCGGTTTTGGTTATACTTATGGATTTGCTTGAGGAAAAGTGAATAATGAGACTATGGGTGTATGTTAAGGCCCGCATCTATACG
>JBDRDG010000070.1:0-2375 GCA_043821045.1 Candidatus Omnitrophota bacterium
TAAAACGTCATGGATTAGATGAAGGCACAGAGAAAACTATTAAGTGGCTAGAGAGGTTTTTGACCCGCCGGAACCAGAAACGAACACCGTTTTTTGATCCGGTAATAACGCGCGAGAATATAAAAGAGCTAGGAAGAAGCGTTTCTTCGCCGGTGTACGATCAAGGAGATTTTAAAGAAAGGCATTTTAAAAATAGAACTATTGAATTTCCTTTTCCTGAAATGGTATATTCTAAAAACGGGTCATCGAGCGTAAAACAGAGGGCAAAGAGATTCAGGAATTCCGTGTCGTCGGCAGATAGCAAGTTACTGGTCGGTGATTGGCAAAGGGTAGTTTCTTTCCCTTCCGTTATGCCCGGCAATTTAAAGAAAAATGAAATAGATACATTGCTTGATTTACTCCGCGAGCTAAAACGCAATAATGACAGTCATAAAGCTGATAAACAACAGGCGTTAATGGCGGTGTTGGCCATAATAATCGAAAGCGGTGTTGTGACTGATTATTATGTTGTGCGAAGAATTCAAGGGTTTGTGGATGATTTAGCTGGAAAAGAGATCCTGCTTCTTCAAATCAACTCGATTATAGAGGAAGTTACCACTATTCTGCGTAGGGAGAAGTTAAGCGGCGCGGCGATTCTTCCCGATAAGAATAAAGGCGGCAGTTCACCAGCCATATTAAAAATCCGGGAAGAATTTCGCAGCTGGCGGTTTATAGGAGTGCATACCGCTGAGCTCGTGAAATGGTGGGAACAATGCAGCGAGCATGATGTAAGGGAAAATAAAAAGGTTGTTAGACAACTTATGAGTTTATTTCCCTACAGGCTTGGGGTAGGCGAGGGGCGGTTCTTCAGTCAAGGGAAGAGTATTATGCGTGAAGAAGAAGGGTGGATTTTAAGCGATGTTTTTGCGAAACACACTAAGTTTTTCGCAGGGACGGATTTTGCCGTGTTTGGTTACAATCTCTGGCGCTGCCTGCCTAACACCGTCGCCAGCCTAGCTGTTTATAAATACAGAAACGGCCAACTCGCGCGGTTTCATATTTTACTTCCCTTTAGCGGAAGCGAGGTTGAAAGTAGCGATATTTCCGATGTTAGAGAGATGTACGAGTTGATTTTCTCTCAAGAGCAGTATTACGACATTTCTTTGTTAGATTGGATGTTAGACAACGCGTCTAAAATGCCGTCGGCGGTTTGGATTAGTAAAAGTATAACTGGTTACGGGAAGTTAAAGAATTTTATCGGTAAGAATATAACAGGCAAGCCAATAGAAATATATTTCTGGGGAAGCAGAAAACACGGGAGGCGAGGTCAACTTATTTTTTTACGTGACTATCTTTGTGCTGAGGGGCAGACTATTTCTTCAGCGGTAGGAATTGAAAATATGGTAAAGCAAGTCTCAAAAGAGCGCCTTAAGCAGTTTATAACTTTACTGCCGCCGGGCGAGACGGGCAGTGAAGGATACAGAAAAACAGCGCGTTTGATTTATCAGTATTTTAAGAAGCTGGGGTTGCATACGCGATATCATCATTACCTCTATAACGGGTCGGCTTATGTAAACGTTGTCGGTGTGCTAGAAGGTGATAATAAAGAAACTGTCTATCTCACGGCGCACTTTGACACAGAAAAGGGATCTTGTGGCGCCAACGATAACCGTAGCGGCACAAGCCTTATGCTTGAGATTGCCAAGATACTAAGCCGGTGTAAATTCTATCATACCGTAAAGTTTGTCGCCTTCTCCGGTGAAGAAATAGGCAAGGCCGGCAGTAAAGCCTTCGCGCGGACTGTTAATAAAAAGATGGCAAAAGGCGTAGTTAATATAGATTGTGTGGGCCGGTTTATGCGTGTTTTTAGGCAGGATATTGTCGCGGACAGTCAGTCTTTAGGATTTGCTAAGGAGTTCGTAACTAAGCTTAATTTAATCAGCCAGAAGAGGAAACTTAGTATTTTCTTACATACATTAGATCACGATAGTGATCACACAAGTTTCTGGGATGTGGGCATACCGGCGATTCTCATCTGGAGTAGCACTTGTTTCGGGCATAGCGAATACGACACGTTTGAGCGTATAGATTTAGAGCACCTTGAGTGGATGACACAAGTTATACTTATCGGCGTTATAGGCGTAACGCAAAACGCCGTTAGCGGTAGCTCTTCCTTAATGGGAAAGGAGCACGGTTTCTTGGCGGCAGAGGCATTATACCTGGACGGGGAGGAATTCCGCTGGGTCAAACAAACAATCGGCGAAGAAGCGGTAGACTATGTTTGTCAAGTTTGGATGGATAAGGGGGGTAATGACCAGAGGCTCCTTAAAAATATGTTTTACGCCTTTTCCCTGTCAAAAGAGGGCTTTAGACGCGCTGTGGAATCCGGTGTTTCC
>JBDRDG010000071.1:0-5968 GCA_043821045.1 Candidatus Omnitrophota bacterium
AGCTCTCCCCAGCTTTTAAGCCGGAGAGAGCTAAAAAATAAAAGTTTCGTGATTCAAATCACTCTAACGACAAATTAGTTCTAATTCTACCTGGCCGGTTAAGTTATCAGGGAAATTAATCTGTTGAAAAATTCTCCGCAGAATATCTTTATCACACTCCCGCCCTTTGTAACTTTTTATTTTAACGTCTTTAACTTTCCCCTGCTCAACCATTAGGATAATTCGCGCCTCTTCTAAACTCCATTCATTGAACGCCTTCTCTAACTGCTTCTTCAAAGGTAACAGAAGATCATTTGCCTGTTTTATAGTCAACCCTTGGGGAAATTTCCCTCCGGTTAAATAGACTTGTTTAATTCTATTCGGTCTACCCGTATCGCTGAAATAAACTTCTCTTTCGTCTTTTGGAACGTATTGTCGAGAAAAAACCCGCCCGCCTTGAGCCACTGGACTACCCGAATAACTATAATCAACGCTCATGTTAAAACCGTTGCCGGCGATTTGTTTTCGCGCGCGCTCCCCCACAGCGTAATCACTCACTCCCTGAGGCAGAGGCAACGGCTGCTTTACGGTAACCGCTTCTCCCGTGTCACGCGCCACGGTATCCACCGCCACAAAGGAAGTATATTCGGTCATAAGCGAATACTTTAAGCCTAAATTCGTTACCTCTTCTCTAACGTCTTCACCGACCTTTTGATAATCAGAAAGCTCGGCGATTCTTTCTCTCGCCCATAAATATTTTAAAGCCAGATTCGACTCACTCTCATCTTGCCGTTTTATAGAAATCTCCTGCCTATACTCCTCTCCCGCGGCCTTTCCGCTTATTACGACAGTTCCCGTTGGATTCTTGTATTTTCCGTAAATGATAATCGGCCGTTGGGCGAAAAGATCAGGGATATTCTTAGGTTCAACGTCATACGGCCCCACGCCTTCAAATTCAACCTTAATATCGGTAAGTACCGGCCCGCTGATATACTCTTTAAAACGCCGCGCCGCTTTACTTGCCTCGCTCTGGCCGGTAACTACAAACGGCTCGCCTCTTCCCGCTCTGGCCATACCTTCGATAAGATAACGATTTACCGCTGTGCCGATACCGAAGGTAAAAACGTTGGCTTTCCCAAGATTATCGCGAATTATATCGAAAGTGCGTTTCTCAACAGCCACATAACCGTCTGTCGCGATTACTATGGTTCGAGATAACCCCTCTTCCTTCTCCAAGGCAAGGGCTTTTTCTAATGCCTGAGAAATGTTTGTACCGCCGCCGCCGCGCCGCGACTGAAGCATAGCAATCGCCTTTTGTATATTACCTTCACTGGCCGCTAACGCCTGGTCGGATAATACCTCTGAACCTCCGGCAAAGAAAAGGATGTTAAAATAATCATTCGAGCGTAGCGAACTCAAGATATCTCTAATCAGCTTTTTAGAAACATCGAGAGGATAACCGCGCATTGAGCCGGAAACGTCAACGATGAAAAGGTACTCTCTGGCTGGAATATCCTCAAGATTTACTCGTTTCGGCGCCTCGGCCATAAGAAGAAAAAAGTTTTCTTCCTCACCGGGATATAACAATATCCCGCTCTGAATTTTTTCTCCTTCCAGTGCGTAACGCAGGATAAGATCTCTGTTTCCGCCATTCTTTTCTTCAGGTGATAAAGTAATCTTGGCCTCATTTTTAGAAAGATAGTTCACATTTACATCATGGGAAGAAACTTCGACTTTATTTAACGCCATGCCCGCGTTTATGTTTACGATAATATCGAAGTTATAGGGAGCTTTCTCCCCCTCATGCAAATAGGGATTTTTAATCCAGCTGTCGCTATCCCGCGGATCAGTCAATTCACCGCCGTAACGCGGCCCGGCTACCGTAGGATATACAAACTCATATATCCCGTCCTGCGGCGTTATTAACTCCGTATACTCAACTATTACCTCGACAACGTCGTTCGGCATAATATTGGCTACTTTCATCTGAAACACATTCGGCCGTTGTTGTTCAAGAAGCGAGGCTATTTTACCCTGATTTTTCGCCTGCTCGTAAATAACCTTCGCCGCCTCTCTTTTTTCTATATTAGCTTCAATAACCCTTTCGCCTATTTTCATTTTCATCCTGTGAATGGCTGATTTCGTGCCAAGAGGAAACACATACACGGCTTCTATTGTTCTTTTCCCCTCGTTTTTATATACTTGAGTAAGCTTAACTGCCGCGATGACCCCGGCGATATTAACCTCGGCCTTTGTCTCTAAAAGGGGAAATCGATCTAACGATGCGTCGTCGCTCTCGACGAAAAAGTAAGGAGAAAGGTTCTCCTTTTCCTCCTCGGCGTAACATGACAAACAGAACAGAAGACTCACGAAACCCACCAATAACACTACTTTTCTCATCACGCACCTCCTTTAACTTTATCCAGCCTTTCGTCTCTTTAGACAAAGGAAACGGTGATTTTGTTCCCGGAAATGAAGCTCCGCGGTCTATCCCGAGATACCGGGATCCCGTAACAAAATTTCCTATATAGGAAAACGGGAAAGACCGCGGTTTTATTGCGTCGGGATACAAGAAATTTTAAGGGTAGAAAAGAAAGGGTTTTATCGCGGGATTCGCTTCAACTGTATATCCAGGGGAAACGAACCCTCTTTAGGTGTTTGTAAAGGGGAAAAAAAAGCACTGACCGTCTTTAACTGCTTGAGATCATCGATGAAAACAGCAAGAAGCTGTGAGGTTATTTTCACTTTTACCGTAAGAGAAACCGGCTGTTTTAAATCAACAGCGTCTAATGTAGTCTCCGGGGAAGAAACGGTTTCTATATTACGCCGATTCAAAATACTCTTAATTTCTATTAAAGCTTCGGTTAAGTTGTTAACTTCTATTTTTAACGCGTAATCCGAATAATAATTTTCTTTACTTAAAGCGGACTCTCTCCTATAATCCGATTGCGGTAAAACCGCTCCCGCCCCTGCCACAGACATTTTCCGCTTATCCTCGTATCCGCCAATACTCTCAAAGGATTTGTTTTCATCAGTAAACCCTCGCGAGACACCTTCCTCCCCCTTTTTTATAGTATGTTCATAGAATTGTTTTATTCCTTCACTCGCTACTTGGGAATAAGGAACCTCTTTTGTTAAATACTCCTTGTCTTCCGGCAAACGAGACTCGTCATAACCGCCTTTTTCACCCGATGTTATCTGCGTTATCTTGTCATTCTTTAATTCCGTTATCTTTTCTTGTTCAACAGCGCTTCTTGAGACAGCTTTTTCATGGCGCACCCCTAAGGGATAATCCACGTTGATATTTCGAAATAGAATAAGCAAAACAAAAGAGAGAAGAGTAAGGCTGACGAACACTTTCGCGCCGGGATTACTGAACAGGCCGCGCAAGAACCGGTCAAGCGACTTTCTTTTTTCTATGCGTTCATGCAGTTTTTCCAAGAAATCCGGCGGCGGTTCGACTTTTTCCAAACTGCCAAGGACTTGAGATATTTTACGAATATTATCAAGCTCCCTTTCGCACACTTCGCACACACGAAGATGCTCTTCGACCAAAGATACCTTCTCTTTATCTAAAGCCTGATCAAGATATGCCGATAAATATTCCTGTATATGTTTACAATCTTTCATAAAATCCCCTCTAATTTTTCCTTAAGAATATGGCGCGCCCGGCTCAAACGCGACTTTACCGTCCCTAAATCTATATTTAAAATACCGGCTATCTCTTCATACTTAAGGCCTTCGACATCCCGCAAAATAACCGCTTCTTTATAATCATGGTTTAAGGAATTTATTGCGTTAAGGATTAACGCCTCCTTCTCCTTTCCATCAAGGACATCTCTCGGATTGGGGTTATCACTGGCAAACTCTCTTTTTAAAGTACCATCCTCAGTCGCGAGATCGTTATCTATCGAAAAGGCCTCTTTTCTCCGCCGCCTCTGCAAAACTTTCAACCTATTGCGGCAAAAATTCAAAACGATCTTATAAAGATATGTGGAAAATTGAGCCTCATACCTAAAATCCTTTAACGACCCGTATATTTTTAAAAAGATATCCTGCGATAAATCTAAAGCTTCCTCGTAATTCCCCAGCATCTTTAAACACACGTTAAACACCAACCCCTTATATTTTACCACGATTTCGTCAAAAGCCGCGACGTCTCCGCCAAGAAATCGTTTAATAAGCGTATTGTCCTCACTACTTTTAGACATAGCTAACCGGTAAAATGTTCCCGTTTGTTAAAATCGCTAATGGCAACGGGCTAGATTTCCTGGATTTCAATCTTCTTTTTTGTTAAATACGGTATATAACTTTTTTTAATTCTTACCCACATAATCACTTCTTTAACTGTGTACTCGGTCTTAAGAACTTCTCCGTTATCATAAATAAAATCCAATGCCTCCATGTTATTAAAAGGTACTTTTAAAATAACCTGTTCCACCTCAAGACAGAGCATCTTTTTTATCTGATCCATCAGCAGATTCAAATTTATCTCTTTTAGGGCGGAAATAAACAGGGCGTCGGAATATTTAAGTCTTATTTTTACCAAGTCATATTCTCTCACTATATCTACCTTGTTAAAAACCAAAATTACCAATTTTTCTTTTAATTTAAGATCCTCTAAAATATTATCCACGGCGGATATGAGATGTTGACAATTCTTGCTCGAGGCGTCAACCAGATGAATTAAAACATCGGCGTACTGCAGTTCCTCAAGAGTCGCTTTAAACGCCTCAACTAAATTATGCGGTAACTTATAAATAAAGCCGACCGTATCGGTAAAGACAATCTTAATATTGGCGTCTATCGTAACCGTCCTGCTTACCGGGTCTAAGGTCGTAAAGAGGTTATCGGAGGTCTTTTGATGAGCTTTTGTTAAACTATTAAGAAGGGTCGATTTGCCGGCGTTTGTATAGCCGACCAAGGAACAGACGGGCACTTTTTCTTTAAGCCTTTTTTTACGCTGAACATCACGGTATTTACGGACATCTTCAATATCTTTTTTTAAATTCCCGATCTTATCGGTGATCCGCCGGCGCTCCACCTCAAGCTTCTTCTCCCCCGGTCCGCGCGTCCCGATACCGCCGCCAAGGCGCGACAAAACGATTCCTTTGCCTTTAAGACGCGGCAGTAAATACTCAAGCTGAGCCAGCTCTACCTGAAGGGCGCCTTCCTGGGTATGAGCGTGCCGGGCGAAAATATCTAGAATAAGCTGGGTGCGGTCTATTGTCTTTACGCCTAAAGCGTCTTCTAAGTTGCGCTGCTGGGTAAAATGGAGGTCATTATTAAAAATAACGACGTCGATTTTTTTTTCAATCACCGCTTCGGCAAGTTCAGCTACTTTGCCTTTACCTATATATAACGCCGCCGTAATCTCTTTGCGTTTAACGGCGACCAATTCAGCGACCTCAATCCCTGTGGAAAGGACAAGGTTTCTGAACTCATCAGCCTGCTCGTTTACCGGCCACTGATCTCTTTCACCCTCCAGATAGACTACGACTAAAAGCGCCTTTTCTTTTTTTGTTGTTTGGTACATATTTTAGCTCCTCGATCCTAGATGCTCGATCCTCGCGATGGTTTATGTCCTGATTCAACAGATTTTAAGAAATTCGTAATCATTCTGCCAAGATGGTCATATTCGTTTTGAAAATGCTCGTATTCATCTTTTTTGGCAAACGATCCTGTTTCATATAATGTCTCCAAATGATCCGCCGTTTCATCACAAGAAGCCAAGGCGTAAGTAAGAAATTTAATAAACTCCTGTTTATATCTTCTCCTCCCAAACCCCTCAACGATATTACTTTTAACTGATTTACTGGACTTTCTTATCTGACTTCCTTCTTCAAACATTTCAAATTTAGGCAACTTTAAAGACATCGCATGAATCTCTATAACTAATTGATGAGACTTTTTATAAATATCTAAATCCTTATAATTTTTATATACCGCCATTCTATATTTATATTAATCGAGCATCAAGCGTCTAGGA
>JBDRDG010000072.1:0-6695 GCA_043821045.1 Candidatus Omnitrophota bacterium
TCGGATATAAGATTAAAAAAGAATGTAAAAAACATTCAAAATGCTCTTGATAAAATGCTGAAACTCCGAGGCGTAACTTACCAATGGAAAAATCCCCAAGAACACGGGAACATGACCGGCACATATATGTCGATGGTCGCGCAAGAAGTGGAAGAAATATTCCCTGAATGGATCGGGACCGACAGTAAAGGTTATAAAACCTTAGGATTCATTGGTTTTGAAGCTCTTACAGCTGAATCGATAAAAGAGCTTAAACGTCAGATTGACGTATTAACAGCGAGAATCGAAGCCTTGGAAGCGAAGACGCAGTAAAAGCCCGACACAGATAAAGAAATCCGGACTCTGTATTCGGTTATCGGTCTTCGGTCTTAGATTTTCACTCCGAATAACGGGATCAATAATCCGGGACACACCCTGTTTCTTTTTGTGTAATGTGTTATGTTTTATGTGTAATGTAAATTCTTACATGAAACATTACACAATAAAAATTTTCCGCGTTTTAATCCGCGCAAATACGCTTCTATAATCGATCTGTTTTCGCATAGGGCATAGGGCATGGTAAATATAGTCTTGAGTCGTGTGTCGTGAGCCTTGTGTCTTGAGATAATTTAGAATACAGGAGTCAGAAAACAGATAACAGAATACAGAAAATCGATGAATTTAGATGCTAAATGTTTTATCCAAATTTTATAACCTCAATTCTGATTCTTGAAGTCTGACTTCTTATCTCTGTGTTCTGTTTAAATTGAGCATCTAGGATCGAGCATCGAGACTCTGTTTGGTTATTGGATCTTGGTTATTGGTTATTATTTGGTTATTGTTTCTTGTATCTTGGTTATTCTTTATTTACCTCAACAATGGAAAATGAATCTCCTCGGGCTATCCCGGGATACCGGGATCCCATAACAAAATTTCCTATACAGAAAAACGGGAAAGGCCGTGATTTTATTGCGTCTGGATAGAGCGAGCATCAAGGATCGAACATCTAGGATCCATAATCCAACCACAATAAATCATTGACACACCGATATTATCACGATAAATTAGTAAGTTATGGAACTGGCCAAACAGTACTCACATAAAGAAACCGAAGATAAAATCTACCGTTTTTGGATGGAGAAAGGGTATTTTTCCGCCAAAGCCGATACTAAAAAACAGCCCTTTTGCATCGTCATCCCGCCGCCGAACATAACCGGAATACTGCACATGGGCCACGCTTTAAACAACACGATTCAGGACGTTCTTATCCGTTACAACCGTATGGCCGGAAATGAAAGCCTCTGGATGCCGGGAACGGACCACGCCGGTATTGCCACCCAGAACGTGGTGGAAAAAAAACTGGCGAAAGAAGGATCGCAGAAAGAGGATATCGGCAGAGAAGCGTTTCTTGAAAAACTGTGGCAGTGGCGCGATGAATACGGCTCAACGATCATCGAACAGTTAAAAAAACTCGGGTCAAGCTGCGATTGGAACCGAACGCGGTTTACTATGGACACGTCATATTCTGACGCCGTAACAGAAGTCTTTGTATCCCTATGGGAAAAAAAGCTGATTTACCAAGGTAACTACATAATTAACTGGTGCCCGAGATGTAAAACGGCTCTCTCCGACGAAGAAGCGCCGCGGCAAGAAACCCAAGGGCTTCTCTACTACATAAAATATCCCGTTAGCGATAAAAATTCCGACGATTATATAATAGTCGCGACTACCCGTCCGGAAACAATGTTAGGTGACACGGCCGTTGCTGTGCACCCTGACGATAAAAGGTACGAAGCGTTCTGGGACAAAAGAGTATTTCTTCCCCTTATGGAACGCCAAATTCCGGTTGTTAAGGACGAGGTTGTTGACCCTTCCTTTGGCAGCGGGGCCGTAAAAGTTACGCCGGCGCACGACCTTAATGATTTCGAAATCGGAAAGCGCCATAACCTGCCGTCCATACTTGTAATGAACCCTGACGGGACAATGAACCAAAACGCCGGCGATTTCGCCTGTATGGACAGGTTCGAAGCGCGTGACGCGATTGTCGAATCTCTAAAACAACTTAAACTCCTTCTTAGAATAGAACCTCACAGGCACGCCGTTGGATACTGTTACCGCTGCGACACAATCATTGAACCTTATTTTTCTAAACAGTGGTTTGTCCGCATGAAATCTTTGGCCCAACCGGCGATAGACGCAGTTAAAAAGGGGGAGATTAAGTTTTACCCGCAAAGATGGACGAAAGTATATTTAAACTGGATGGAAAACATCCGTGACTGGTGCATATCGCGTCAAATATGGTGGGGACACCGCATCCCTGTGTATTATTGTAACGATTGCGATACACCTGTAGCTTCAAAGACGAAACCGGCAAAATGTGATAAATGTTCCTCAGCCAACATACGGCAAGACGACGATGTTTTAGACACATGGTTTTCATCCTGGCTCTGGCCGTTCGCTACTTTCGGCTGGCCGGCTAAAGATAAACTTACCGACGCGGAGCTTAAATATTTTTATCCCACATCGGTCCTTGTAACCGCGCCGGAAATAATCTTTTTCTGGGTAGCGAGAATGATTATGGCCGGATTTGAGTTTATCGGCAAAAAACCTTTCAGCCACGTTTATATCCACGGCACGGTGCGGGACGCAAGCGGTAAAAAAATGTCGAAATCGCTAGGCAACATTATTGACCCTCTGGATGTAATCGATAAGTTCGGGGCTGACGCTTTACGCTTTTCGCTCATGCTTCTTGCCTCCGGCGGCTCCGACATATACCTTTCTGACGAGAACTTCCTCGTGGGACGGAATTTCGCCAACAAGATATGGAACGCCGCGCGTTTTATTTTAACTAAAATAGAACAGGAGGGGATATCACTTGATACCTTAGAGTTGACTGATCTTTCCGGCCCTGATCAGTGGCTGATAAAAAACCTTAACGACACAATTAGCGCCGTGGGCGACAGCCTTAAAGCCTACCGCATAAACGACGCCACAAAGAAAGCGTATGAGTTCTTCTGGCACACTTTCTGCGACTGGTACATTGAAATGACAAAAAGCGAATTCTCTCACGCTACGGCGCGCGTCCTTATCCATACTCTGGTGACTGCTTTAAAGCTTCTTCACCCGATGATGCCGTTTATAACCGAAGAGCTTTTTGGGCTGATCAAAAAAGAATTTAGCTGTCTCGATGAAGAAAGCCTTATAACCGCAGCCTGGCCCAAACAGTCGCCGGCCCGGCTGGATGAAAGCAACGTATCGTTTGTCGAATCGATGGTTGTTTTTATCAGCGCCATACGCAATCTAAAAGTGGAAATCGGCATAGCCGCAACCGACAAACTGGCCGCGGCAGTAAAAATCGCTCAGGACAAAAAAGAGACGTTCTCCGCTTACCTGCCTTTAATTAGGCGCATGGCAAGCCTTAACGACATAACTTTTTCTGATAAGCTTGGCCGCAAATTATTTAAAAACGATTTTATTGAGCTGGATTTTATCCTCGATAAAATTAACGAAGCGAATTACGTCTCGGCCATCGAAAAGAAAATAAACAAGTTTTCCGATCTTCTCGCTAAAAGTTCCGGTAAAATCAGCAGCAAGAAATTCATTGATAACGCTCCACCGGAAATAATTGAGAAGGAAAAAGAGAACTTCCAGGATCTTAACCGACGCATCCAGCGCCTTAGGGAAATAAGCGAAGCGTTTAAGTGAAATGGTAAGAAAATATAAATATAAGAAAGTCGTTACCGATACAATCAAACGCGCCCTCAAGGAAGATATCGGCAGAGGCGATGTCACAACCGGCCTTTCAATACCAGCGTTAATGAATACAAAGGCCTTGATTATCGCCAAAGAAGACGGCGTGCTCTGCGGCGTTGATATCGCTAAAGAGGTTTTCCGCCGTGTTGATAGAAAATTAAAAATTAAAGCATCCGAGAAGGATGGAGCTCTTTTCAAGAAAGGCGAAAAAATTATGCGGATAAACGGCAGGGCACAAAGTATCTTAACGGCGGAACGCGTAGCCTTGAATTTCTTATCGCTTTTATCAGGCACGGCAACTTACACCCATAAATTCGTCGAACGCGTAAAAGGGACTAAGGCGAAAATAATGGACACGCGTAAAACCACGCCCAGTATACGTATACTGGAGAAATACGCCGTGCAGACCGGCGGCGGGAAAAACCACCGCCACGGACTATGGGACGGGCTGTTAATCAAAGACAATCATTTAAAAGCCCTGGGAATTGTAACAAAAAAACAGTTGGATGAAACGAAGTTAGACGCCTTAATAAAACGTTTGAAGAAAAAGGCGAATATAGCTATTGAAATAGAAGTAGAAACCACGGCTGAATTTAAGAAGGTAATCGAATACAAACCGGATATTATCATGCTCGACAATTTCAACCTTGCCGCTTTAAAAAAAGCGGTAAATTTTCGCGACCGGCACTATCCCCGTGTTAAGCTGGAATCTTCCGGCGGAATCGACCTTAACAACGTGGCCCAAATCGCGAAAAGCGGCGTGGATTTTATTTCTATAGGGGCAATAACCCACTCGCCGGAATCAGTAGACTTCTCACTTGATATCGTGAATGAATAACTTTAAACTAATCAGCAAATTCCATCCTACCGGAGACCAGCCGCAGGCAATCAAGAAAATCGTAAACGCGCTAAAACAAGAAAGGCGCTTCCAGACTCTTTTAGGCGTAACCGGCAGCGGCAAAACCTTTACCTTGGCCTGCGCTATTGAACAGACTAAACGGCCGGTACTGGTAATTTCACACAACAAAACCCTTGCCAGCCAGCTCTACGCCGAGTTTAAAGAGTTTTTCCCGAAAAATAGCGTGGAATATTTTGTCAGCTACTACGACTATTACCAGCCGGAAAGCTACATCCCGCAGACAGACACATATATTGAAAAAGACGCCTCAATCAACGACCGGCTTGACCGCCTGCGCCTGTCAGCCACAAGCTCCCTTGTATCAAGAGATGATATAATCGTCGTCGCTTCGGTATCGTGCATATACAACTTAGGCTCACCCCAAGATTATGAGTCGCTGATCCTTTATCTGCGAAAAGGCCAAACCGCATCCCCGCAGGATATTTCACGGCGGCTTGTCAGTATCCAGTACACGCGCAATAACATTGACTTCAAACGTGGCACGTTCCGCCTAAAGGGAGACACATTAGATGTCTTCCCGAGTTATAAGGAAAAAGCTTTACGCCTGTATTTTTTTTCCGATACGATTGAGAAAATATCCGAGTTCGATCCGGTTAACGGCAAAACTGTCTCTTCGCTGGAAAAAATCGGTATTTACCCGGCAAAACATTTCATCATGGGACAGGAGAAGATCGATAACGCTTTAAAGACAATTCTCCGTGAAATGGAGGACAGGGTCAATTTCTTCCGTAAGGAGGGCAAGATACTGGAAGCCGAACGCTTAAGGACAAAAACTCTTTACGATATGGAGATGCTTAAAGAGATGGGCTACTGCCACGGCATCGAAAACTATTCGCGCCACATCTCCGGCCGGCCGGCGGGATCAAGGCCTTACTGCTTAATCGATTACTTCCCGCCGAATTTTTTGACGATAATCGATGAAAGCCACGTCACCATCCCGCAGTTAAACGGCATGTACGCAGGCGACCGCTCACGAAAAAAAAACCTTGTCGATTACGGCTTCCGCTTGCCGTCATGTTTTGATAACCGGCCGTTAAAATTTAACGAATTTATAAATTTAGCCGGGCAGGTTATATTCGTTTCGGCGACGCCGTCAGTTTTTGAGAAAAACCTTTCAAAGCCGGCGGTAATTGAACAGATCATCCGGCCAACCGGCCTTGCCGACCCCCAAATAGAGGTGCGCCCGACAGACGGTCAGATTGACGACCTTATCTCTGAAATCGAGAAAAGAGTCAAAGATAAAGAACGGGTAATTGTAACGACTTTAACCAAACGCATGGCCGAAGAGTTAAGCGCGTATTTAAAAGAGAAAGGGATAAACGTTACTTATATCCACTCCGAAATAGACACGATTGAACGGGCGAAGATATTAAAAGACCTGCGACTGAAGAAAATCGACTGTCTGGTGGGAATAAACCTCCTGCGCGAAGGCATCGACCTGCCGGAACTGTCGCTAGTGGCAATCCTTGACGCCGATAAAGAAGGTTTTCTGCGCTCAGCCACTGCCTTGATTCAAGTGTCCGGCCGCTGCGCCCGGAACATCAACGGTAAAGTAATCATGTACGCTGATGAAATTACGAAATCAATGAAAAAAGCGATTGATGAGAGCCGGCGGCGGAGAAAAATTCAACTTGCCCACAACAAAAAGTATAAAATAACCCCTAAAACAATTGAGAAAAATATACGCGAAGGCATTGAAATCTATTTCCGCCAAGAAGAAAATATAAAGCAACGACTCGATTTGACCGAGAAAGAAATGGATATAATGGAAGCGATAAATTATCTTGAAAAAGAAATGAACATCGCCGCGCGCAACCTTCGGTTTGAAAAAGCCGCGCAGCTTCGTGACAGGATACAAGAGTTACAGATGGCACTCTCACAGAGCAATGGCCCAAGCATGAAACAAAAAAGTGGTAAGGTCAGAGAAAAGAAAAGGGAAAAACCTTAATATTAGCGTATAGCGTTTAGCGAATAGCGTATACGAAAAATAGCGGATAGTTAATATTAGATTGCAGATGTCAGATGGCAGATTGCAGATGGAAGA
>JBDRDG010000073.1:0-5740 GCA_043821045.1 Candidatus Omnitrophota bacterium
CCAAGGACTAAGTCCCGGGAATTTCACAGTGTTAAACTCCTCGGGTCGGGGTTACCTAAAAAATTTGCTTGCGCTCTTTTGTTTCGCGAGTTGCTCTCATAACCATATAGTTTTCATGAGGTAGTAAAAAATTCTGCTTTCTAACGCGAATTTTGGGTTAAAAAAATCTTTTTAGAATAAATCGACAAACTTTTTAAAATATGGATAAAAAAGAAGACGAACAACGTCGCTATATACGGCTCTCTACAGTCATCCCCGTAGAGTTCCATCTTATTGATGAATTCGGCCGAAAAGAAACCCCTTATTTACAAGGATTTACCAATAATATCGGAAAAGGGGGCATATGCCTTGTAATTAACGACCTCTGGTGGGGTTTTGCTGACAGGCTTTCTAAGAATGTCCCTTTAGCTTTACAAATAGAGCTGCCGTTTAAGAAAAGAAGCATTTTTGCCCAAGGGAAAATTGTCTGGATTGAACAGTCGAAGCTTGATCGGTTTACACAGTACCGTTTAGGCATCGAGTTCGATAAATCTAAAACAGACAACACAGCCGGGTTATTTAAATATGCCCTGCTTAAGAAAAGCCTTCCCTTTATCGTTACCGCGGCGGCAATAATCTTGTCGGCGTTCGCTGCTCACAGCTGGTTAAAGGAACAGAAAGCCGCCGAAGAGAAACGCAAGCTCCTGGTGCAGTATAAAAGTATTCTGCAAGAGACGGCTAATCTGAGGGAGAATTTTGAAAAGGAACGCCTCCTGGCAGATCTTTTGCGGGAGAAACAGGAAGAGCTTGCTTTGCGGCTGGCTTTAAAAGAAACGGATCTTTCCCAATGGGAAAAAAAGTACAGAGGCGTTTTAGAAAAAGGGGTTAAAAGCCAGGAAGGCGCCGTGCAGTTGAAAGATAGCATGGTTGGGTTAGAGAAAGAGATTGCCGTTCTAAAAAAGGAAAACGGCTTGTTGAAGGAAAAGATCAGCCAAAGTCAGCAGACGCAAACAGCCCTTGTTTTAGCCTACAAAAAAAAAGAGAAGGAAACAAGTTTAACCAGCGGCAAAATTATCGAGGGGATGTACGAATGGATATGTAACCGCCAGGATTTAAAGAGGGGGTTGGTGTTAAGCTACGAAGGCGACAAAAACTTAGACAAAGTTTCCTTTAGTTACGATCAGGCCTTGGCCGCGGTGGTTTTTCTTATTTTCGATGATAAACAGCGTGCCGAGAGGATTCTTGATTTTTACCTTAACGAAGTGCGTAGCGGGCGGCCTATTTACAACGCCTATTACACAAACGGCGGTGTCTTTGAGTACGTTATTCATTCCGGCGTTGACGCCTGGGTGGGATTAGCTTCCTTGATTTATTTTAAGCAGACAAAAGACAATAAACATCTTGCTGTCGCCAAGAAAATTGCCGAAACGTTAGTGGATATGATGGATAAAGAAGGCGGTATTGTCGGCGGGCCGAACCTAAGCTGGTATTCTACCGAGCATAACTTAGATTCCTTCGCCTTCTTTAAGATGTTTTACGAGGTAAGCGGCAATAAAGAGTATCTAAGGATAAGCGAAAAAATTAAAAAATGGCTGGATGAATATGCTTATACGGATAAAGGCGTCCCGGTAAACCGCGGTAAAGGAGATGCGACTATAGCGACCGATACTTACAGCTGGTCAATTACCGCTCTTGGCCCGCAGGCATTGATTTCACTAAAGATGGATCCCGAAGAGATACTCGATTTCGCTGTCAAAAACTGCGAAGTTAACACCACAGTTACGCGTCAAAACATAGCGGTAAAGGTCAGCGGATTTGATTTCGCCAAGGCGCGGCACTTGGCCCGCGGCGGTGTTGTCTCCTGCGAGTGGACTTCACAGATGATTTTGGCTTTTGAAATAATGGCCGATTATTATAGAGAAAAAGATTTTAACAAATACCGCGTTTATATAGATAAAACAGTGTTGTACGCGGCGGAGTTGCAAAAAATGGTTATCAATTCCCCTTCGCCGGTGGGCAAGGCAAATCCTACACTGCCTTACGCCTCAAGCGCTAATGTCGACACCGGGCACGGCTGGCGCACGCCTTATGGTGACCGGACGGGGTCATTAGCTTCGACGGCTTACTTTCTTATTGCCTATAGGGGCTTTAACCCCCTTAGCGGCAAGTTTCTTTCGGTCTCACTAAAAGACATCTATGATAATATCGGCGATAATCTTCCCGCGATGGTTGGAAAACAGTAACGAGATACGGATTCGAAATATAATGGCGCAACGGCAAGAGGTAATTAGGCTTATCCAGGAGTTGATCCGGATAGATTCACAAAATCCTCCCGGCAGCGAGCGTAAGATTTCTCTTTTTATAAAGGATTACCTAAAAAAGATAAAAGTCAAGGCCTCTTTATACGAATATAAAAAAAACCGGACAAACGTTGTTTGCCGAATAGAATCTATAAAGAGCAGAAAAACCCTTCTTGTAACTCCGCACACAGACACTGTTCCGGCCACAGGCAAATGGCTATATCCCCCCTTGTCGGGTAAAATCAATAAAGGAAGGATTTACGGCCGGGGCGCGACCGACTGTAAAGGCAACGTCGCGGTTGCGCTATCTGTGATTAAAAAAATACGGCAGGGCAACATCCGGTTTAATAACCTGGATTTGATTTTCGCCTTTACCGCCGATGAGGAAAGCGGCAGTGAGTTTGGCATAAAACCTCTTTTGAAAGATTTAAAGGGGATAGATTACGGTGTCGTTTTAGACAGTGACGAATTCGAAATAATTGTCGCCCAGAAAGGGCTTTTTCATTTAAGGGTTGAACTTTTTGGTAAAGAAGCCCACGGCGCTTTCCCTCAAAGAGGAATAAACGCGATTGAAAAGGGAGTGTTTGCCTTGTCGGAAATTCTTAAAACAAAACTATCGCCTAAAACACACCCTCTTCTTGAACGGCCGACGATTAATATCGGTAAGTTCGAAGGGGGAGATAAAGTAAACATCGTCGCCGGGTACGCTTATTTCGATATCGATATCCGGCTTATCCCTTCGATGAAACGGAAGGATATAATTAGAAAAATAGAAAGAGTCGTGAGAAAGCACATAGATAAATATAAAATAACCGTATTAGCCGCGCAGGACCCTATAGAGATAGACAGAGATAACCTTTTGATTAAAACCTTACAACATACTTTAAGAAAGAATAACATCCGGCCAAAGCTAAAAGCTTGTTTTGGCGCCACGGTAATCAATTTTCTCACCGACCGCGGCATCGGCGCTTTCGCTTTCGGCTTCGGCTCGCGCGGGACAGCTCATACCAAGAACGAGTATGTTAAAGCAAACAACTTAAGTAAAGGCTGTAATGTTTTGTTAGATTACCTTATTTCTTTAGACAAACATTTCGATCATTTCGAATAGAATCTTTTTCCCACCCCTCCTTCCAATTTTATTCCAGAATCACTAGAATCAGCGTCTCACTAACTAAAACAACAGGTGTTTTTGTGAGACAAAATTGTTCAATCTGGGCAACGCTTTTTACTGTGTTACTGTGGCAGAAAACAACAAAATACTGTCTCACAAGATTAACAGGTGTTTTTGTGAGACAAAGGGCGGTTTAGTAAAAAAAGGGGGTGTTTTATGAGAATTGTGGTTGCCGGGGGCATGTATCATATTATGCAAAGAGGCAATAATGCCGGGGCTATCTTTGTTGACGATGTAGACAGGAAACATTTCTTACATATTCTCAAGAAAACAAAAGATAAATTTAACATCGCCTTTTTTGCCTTTTGCCTTATGGATAACCATATCCACATTTTAATGCGGATTAACAAGGAGAATCTGGGGCAAGCTATGCATTGGCTTTTTATGAGATACGCTATATGGTTTAATGCCAGACATAAAAGAAAAGGACATCTTTTTATGGCTCGGTTTAAAAGCATATTGTGTACGGAGGAAAAGTATTTCCTTAAGTTAATACAATACATCCATGTAAATCCTGTCAAGGCAGGACTGGCAAGCAATCCATTTGATTATCAATGGTCAAGCGCCAATCTCTTTTTAAAAAAAGACCTTTGGGCTAAAAGTTTTTTAGAAGTGGAGTTTATTATGAGAATGTTCGATAAAGATAATAATAAGAGCATTGAATTGTATAAAACCTTTCTGCTTAACATTAATGTAAAAACCTTAACATATCCAAGAATAACGTTTGGATCTTTACTCGGCAAGTGTAATAAAAAAATACGGGCTAAATTAGGTTCAGCGTTTTTGAAAAAGAGTATCCGAACGGAAGAGATAAAAAGCAATGTTTGTTTGCGAGATGATAAAATTTATCAACTGGACAAAAACGGAATGGAGAAAAAGGATATTTGCGAAATATTAAAAATATCGAATGCCACCTTTTATCGGGCTTTAAGGCGTAGGCGAGAAAAATAAAAGTTTTAGGAGAAAAGTTTCCGCAATTTTGTCTCACCAAAACTGTCTCACCAAAACAACAGGTGTTTTTCGTGAGACAGCCTATCTGCAACTCAGTCACCATTTTAGGAAAAGAAATTTCGAGCGTTTGACCAAAATTGTATCATTCCAACAACAGGTGTTTTGCGGGAGAGATTTGGAAGCGCTTTCAGGGAATCCCGCCAAAACCCTTTAAAATAATAACTATTATATGTTACATATGAATGATAACCATCCTAGGGGTAGGTTGGGGAATCAATAACAAAAAACAGAGTAAGATTCGCAATGATTACCTATCTTTCATACAGGAAGGGGCGGATTTCATTTAAATTCGCCGTATTTTTTGTCGTTGTTTCTTTGCTGGCGACAAGCATTGTGATGTACACGCCTAAAGAACAGGCGGTAACCTACGCTTCCGCTTTATCTTACATGCCGCCGCCTCATGAGCGTATCGCGACAACGGCGCACGAAGAGTTTATCCTGCTTAAAGGCATGCGTTTGTATCCGGCCGACCCTTTTAGATTTGATTTTATCCTCGATGAAGGCGGGGAAAAACTCGATGAGCAAGAGATAAACGAACAGTCCGGCCGGATCATAAAGTATTTTTTATCATCATTAACTATTCCCGAAGAAGATTTATGGGTTAATTTGTCACCTTACGAACAGGAAACGGTGGTTCCCGCCGAGCTGGGAGCTACCGAGATGGGAAAAGATTTGTTAGGCGAAGACTATATATTGAAGCAGCTGCTTGCCTCTTTAACCTACCCGGAAAGCCCTCTGGGAAAACAGTTCTGGAAGAAAGTTTACCAGAGGGCTTTCACTCTTTTTGGCACGACAAAAATCCCTATTAACACCTTTAACAAGATATGGATTGTGCCTGAGCACGCCGTGGTCTATGAAGATAAGGATAAAGCCTTTATAAAGACAAGCCGCCTTAAAGTTATGCTGGAAGAGGATTATCTCGCCTTAAACAACAACCTTAATAACCGGGAGTTTAAAACCAATAAGTTAAAGGCCGGCGAAGTTAAAGATATAAACAATTTCGCCTCTGCCGTGACCAAAGAGATAATCCTTCCGGTTATAGAGGAAGAGGTTAATTACGGCAAGAATTTCGCTCTTCTTCGCCAGATTTACCACGCGCTTATTCTCGCGACCTGGTTTAAGAAGAAACTCAGACACAAGATAGATAGTGAGATTGGAGATGGGAGATTGGAGATAGGAGACAATAAAGAGGTGCCGATATTGCAGAGGGTATTTGTGGATAAGAAAAAAATAAAAGGGGTGGACGTTGACGATCCTAAAATAAAAGAAAAGATTTATA
>JBDRDG010000074.1:0-6043 GCA_043821045.1 Candidatus Omnitrophota bacterium
GGGAAAGATAAAGACAGGTTGTGGCAGGTGGGTGTACGGGATCCGTTTGTTGAGGAGAATGTTGTTGATACGTTAAGACTCAGCAATGAGGCTGTTGCTACTTCGGGAAGTTACGAACAGTTTTTTCAATATCAAGGTAAAAGGTATTCCCATATAGTTGATCCCAAGAGCGGTTATCCGGCGCAAAATGGCGTGGTGAGTGTTACGGTGGTAACAAAAAACTGTACGAGCGCTGACGCTTTGGCGACAGCTTTTTTTGTTATGGGTCCTGATAAAATCAAGCAGTTTGTAACTCGTGTTTCTTCCAGCATGAAAATATTTGTTATAAGTGAAGATGAAACCGGAAAAAAATACCACATATTCTGACAAGGTTAGCATTGAGAATCTTCGGGCGAAGAAAGGCAAAGATAAGATTACCATGCTTACCTGTTACGATGTCTCTTTTGCCCGCATCCTTGATCAGGCCGGTATTGATATTATCCTCGTGGGCGATTCAATGGCTAATGTTGTTTTAGGCCTGGAAAAAACAAAAGAGGTCAGTTTCAAAGAGATGTTTAACCACACCAAAGCGGTCAGGAAAGCCGTGCGCCGTTCTTTGCTCGTTGCCGATATGCCTTATGTGAGTTATCAGGCTAATCGCAAGAAAGCGCTTTATTACGCCAGAAAGTTTATCGAAGAAGCCGGGGCTGACGCGGTAAAGATTGAGTGGTTTAAGTACGGCCGAGAAGTTACAAAAATGTTGGTAAAGAATAAAATAGCCGTAATGGGCCACATCGGCCTTACACCCCAGACAGCCGATAAGTTAGGCGGTTTTCGTGTCCAGGGAAAAGACGCCAAGAGGGCGGAAGAGCTTATAAATCAAGCCGTTATACTCCAAGATGCGGGTGTGTTTAGCATGGTTATAGAGTGCGTCCCGGCAAAAATAACAAAACTTATTACGCAAAGAGTGACAGTACCGACTATAGGTATCGGCGCGGGAGAGTTCTGTGACGGGCAGGTTTTGGTTCTTTACGACCTTCTCGGCTTGTATGATAAACTACATCCACGCTTTGTCCGGACTTATGTCGATTTATCTTCGCTGGTTAGAGAGAAATTGGTTGAATTTGTCAGTGACGTAAAAAAAGGGACCTTTCCATCCCCGGCGGAAAGCTTTTCAATCTCTGAGGAGGAGTTGGCCAAGCTGAAGGATATATTTAAAAATTGATTTATCAAGTTAGCGCCGGTTGTCTTAGAGGATAAATCCGGGGATAATATTCCTGAAAATCGCATAAAACAATTGCTTTTTAACCGTTTTACGGTATAATAAATTCTGCTTTTTTGTAGAGAGGTTTTATTCACGAATGAAGAGTTGTATCGTTATATATCGCGGAAAGCAGGGAGAATACTGCCCAACTATACTGTTATTTTAGCATGGATGAAAATAGGCTTTCTAAAATAGTTTCTTTATGCCGGCGGCGGGGGTTTGTTTTCGGCGGCTCGGAAATATACGGCGGTATTTCAAGCATATGGGATTACGGGCCGTTGGGGGCGATAATTAAAAAGCGTATAAAGGATATCTGGTGGGATAGTTATGTAGCCAAACGGCAGGATATCGTCGGGCTAGACAGCGCGATTATAATGCATAAAGATGTTTTCGTCGCTTCCGGCCATCTCGAAGGCTTCGCTGATTATCTTATTGAATGCCTAAAATGCAAGAAACGTTTTCGTGTCGATAAAATTGACAAAATTTCCCAAGATAAATACCGCTGTCCTGATTGCGGCGGTACGATTGACAGCAGTGATAGTAAACCGAAGAAATTCAACCTTATGCTGCGCACTAATGTCAGCGCTTCAGAAGATTATCCTCAGGACGCTTATTTACGGCCGGAGACGGCCCAGGGGATTTTTACTAATTTTTCCAATGTCGTAAACACGCTTCATAAAAAACCTCCTTTTGGCATAGCCCAAATCGGCAAGGCCTTCCGTAACGAAGTTACAACGGGGAGTTTTATCTTCCGCATGAAAGAGTTCGATCAAATGGAAATCGAGTATTTTGTCGCTCCCAATGAGGCGGATAAATGGTATGAGTACTGGGTTGCCGACCGTCATGATTTCTATATTAATAAAATCGGCCTTAAGAAAGAAAACATCCGGCTGCGCGAACATTCAAAAGATGAGCTGGCGCATTACGCCAAGGCGTGCACGGATATAGAGTACAACTTTCCTTTTGATTGGAACGAGTTGGAAGGTATTGCTAACCGGACCGATTATGATTTGCGTCAACATTCGGCGGTAAGCAAGAAGGATTTAAGCTGTTTCGATGAGGAGACAAAAGAACGCTATATCCCTTTTGTCATTGAGCCGTCAGCCGGGGTAGACAGGACTTTTTTTGCCGTTGTCTGTGATGCTTATCGTGAAGAAGAAGTCAAAGACCGTCAACGGGTAGTTCTTGCCTTAAAACCCAATCTGGCGCCTTATCAGGCGGCGGTTTTCCCCCTTTTGCGTAAAAACGTCAGGATGGTAGAGCTTGCAAAAAAAGTTTTTTGTGATATAAACAGTAAAATGCCGGCTTTATACGATGATACCGCTTCTATCGGCAAATTGTACCGCCGGCAGGACGAGATCGGGACGCCTTTTTGTATTACTGTCGACAGTGAAAGTTTGGATGATAACAAAGTGACTTTACGAGATAGAGATACTATGGTTCAGGAGCGGATTGAAATAGGTAGAGTTGTTGAGATTGTTGAAGAAAAGGTCAGGTGTTAATAGAGATTTTTTATTTTAGTTATAAATAAGTAGTAGCTAACCTGTGACTACGGGGTAGGAGTGTCTATAAGGGAAAAGGAGGATTCGCTATGGCTAAGAAATACGTGTATTTCTTCGGGGAAGGGAAAGCCGACGGCAACGCAAAGATGAAAGAGATCCTGGGTGGTAAAGGGGCTAATTTAGCCGAAATGAGCAGTATCGGCCTTCCTGTCCCGCCGGGATTTACGATAACTACTGAAGTCTGTAAGTTGTATTATGATAATAACCGTAAATACCCTGCCGGATTAAATGAACAGATAGATGCTAATATTAAAAAGTTAGAAAAGGCTACAGGGAAGAAATTCGGTGATACCAAGAATCCCCTTTTAGTTTCCGTGCGCAGCGGCGCGGCAGCTTCTATGCCCGGCATGATGGACACGATTTTAAACCTTGGTCTTAATGATGCGGCAGTAGATGGTTTGTCTCGTCTTACGGGCAATGTCCGTTTTGCCTGGGATTCATACCGGCGCTTTATTCAGATGTTTGGCGATGTCGCTATGGGCGTTGAACATCATGCTTTTGAACACGAGCTGGAAGAGATAAAACGCAAGATTGCTAAACGGCGCGGCATAAAAGATGTCGGGATGTTGGTACAGGAAGCGCTTAATAAGCAGATTCCCGACACAGCCTTAAGCGCGGAAGATTTAAAAGAGCTTGTTTCGCGTTACGAAGAAATCTACAAGAAATACACAAAAAGCGATTTTCCCCAGGATCCGAAAAAGCAGCTCATGGCAGCGATAAACGCCGTGTTCGGTTCTTGGAATAACGACCGCGCTATTGCCTATAGAGAGATAAACGAAATCAAAGGTCTTTTAGGCACGGCGGTTAATGTTCAGACTATGGTTTTTGGCAATATGGGCGATGATTCCGGTACCGGCGTTGGTTTTACGCGTGACCCTTCCACCGGGGATAACCGTCTTTACGGCGAATTCCTCATGAACGCCCAGGGCGAAGATGTTGTCGCCGGCACGCGCACGCCTTTACCGATAAAAGATCTTAAGAAAGAAAACGCGAAAGTATACGGCCAGTTGGAGAAAATCAGGGTGAAACTGGAGAAGCACTATAAAGATATGCAGGATTTCGAGTTTACCATAGAAAAGCGCACGCTTTATATGCTCCAGACGCGTAACGGTAAACGTACTGCCCATGCGGCGGTTAAAATCGCCGTTGATATGGTGAATGAGAAGTTAATAGATAAAACAACCGCGCTTTTGCGGGTTAAGCCGGAACAGATTGATCAGCTTCTTCATCCCATGTTTGATCCCGAAAATGAGAAGAAAGGGGCTGTGTTTTCAAAATCCGGCCTGCCGGCATCTCCCGGCGCGGCCGTCGGTCAGGCTGTATTCACGGCAAAGGATGCTGAAACATGGAAAAAGAACGGCAAGAGTGTTATACTTTGCCGTTTGGAAACATCGCCGGAAGATATCCGCGGCATGGACGCGGCAAGCGGGATTCTTACGGCGCGCGGCGGTATGACCTCTCACGCGGCGGTTGTTGCCCGCGGCTGGGGAAAGTGCTGCGTTGCCGGGGCAGGAGATATGGTTCTTGACGAACATAAAAAAGAGATGTGCTGTAGAGAAGTAACGGTTAAGGAAGGAGATTGGATATCGCTTAACGGCAGTAAAGGCGTGGTTTATCTCGGTCAGATTAGTTTAATATCACCTAAGGTCGGCGGGCCGTTCGGTATATTAATAAAGTGGGCCGACCAAATAAGGAGATTAGGTGTTCGTACCAATGCTGATACGCCTCATGATACAAAAGTCGCGGTTGATTTCGGCGCCGAGGGCATCGGTTTGTGCCGGACGGAACATATGTTTTTTGAAGGTGAGAGGATTGTTTCCTTTCGTAAAATGATTATTGCCGCTCCCGAGGTAAAGGCCTTGCGCGACGCTATAGAGCAGGAAAAAGACGAAGGGTTAAAAGGAAAGTTAGAAGAAAAATTGGTTAAGCCGTTAAGTCAATATACGCAGGCTTTAGGAGAACTCCTTCCTTTGCAGCAGAGCGATTTTGAAGGCATATTTAGAGTATTAAAAGGTTATCCCTGTACGATTCGATTATTAGACCCTCCTCTACATGAGTTTCTTCCTCACGACGAAGAGGGACAGAAGAATTTAGCAAAAGCTATGGGATTGGATTTTAATAAAATAAAAGATATCGTCGTTTCCTTGAAAGAGTTTAACCCCATGTTAGGCCATCGCGGCTGCCGCCTGGGTATAACTTACCCGGAGATAACCCAGATACAGACGGAGGCGATTATCCAAGCCGCCCTTAATGTTCATGCTAAGGGGGTAAAGGTTTCGCCGGAGATTATGGTGCCGTTGGTGGGGAATGTGAAAGAGCTTAAGCTGCAGAAGGAAGTTATCGTAAAAACCATCGAAGAAGTCAAGAAAGCGAAAAAAATTACCAAGTTGCCTTTTTCGGTGAAAATCGGTACAATGATTGAGGTGCCGCGTGCCGCTATCGTAGCCGATGAGATCGCCGAAGTGGCGGAGTTTTTCTCCTTTGGCACCAATGATTTGACTCAGATGGGATGCGGCTTTTCGCGCGATGATGCCGGCAGATTTTTAGGCGACTATGTAAAACTGGGGATATATGAAAAAGATCCCTTTCAGACTTTAGATATCAGCGGTATAGGAAAATTGGTTAGTATGGCAACAGAGTTGGGAAGAAAAACAAGAAAAGATTTAAAAATAGGTATTTGCGGTGAACACGGCGGCGATCCTGTGTCAATTATGTTCTGCCATTCAGCAGGCTTAACTTACGTTAGCTGTTCTCCTTTTAGGGTTCCCATTGCCCGTTTAGCGGCAGCCCAGGCAGTGCTTAAAGAGAGAAAAAATAAATTGCCGCAAGGGTCAAAAGCGAAAAAAAGAAAAAAGTAAGAGTTTAAAACAATTTTAACAAACAGGTCGTAATGGAGGCAATTAGAGCATATTTAGAAAGGATTAAAGACATCCCTGTGCTTTCGCACAAACAGGAAATCGAGCTTGTTAGAAACGCCCGTAAAGGCGATAATAAGTCGCGCTGGAAGCTTATAAACGCTAATTTGAAGCTTGTTGTTAGTATCGCTAAGCATTACGGCAAGTTTAATCTTCCCCTTATGGACTTAATCGCTGAAGGTAATATAGGACTTATGAGGGCAATTGATAAGTTCAATACAGCCCGCGGCTACCGTTTTTCGACTTATGCCGCTTGGTGGATACGCCAGGCCGTAACACGGGCTTTAATTGATCAAGGTAAAACCATCCGTATACCGGTTTAC
>JBDRDG010000075.1:0-3159 GCA_043821045.1 Candidatus Omnitrophota bacterium
ATCAAAGAACGTTGGGCGATTTGACCCGGCCTGTTTAGCCCGGGGAGTGGATTCATTTTGACTTTTGCATTTTGATTTTTAAGTATATTGCAATCTAGTAAAAACAATAGTTACTATGTGTCAGGAAAGCTTTTGACAAAATCAATAAGAAAAGGAGGAGATTGTTATGAAGCTAATAATTGCCATGATTCAACCCCATAAACTGCCGGATGTAAAAAAAGCCTTGTATAAAGAAAAAGTTTATAAAATGACGGTAACTAATGCGCTTGGTTGCGGTCAGCAAAAGGGCTATACAGAAACATACCGCGGAGTAATCCATGAGGTGAATTTGTTGAAGAAAGTACGGCTTGAGATTGCTGTAAACGAAGATTTTGTTGACCGCGCGGTTAAGGCTATAATCAGTGGCGCGCAAAGCGGTAAAATCGGTGATGGTAAAATCTTCATCCTTGATTTAGGCCGCTGCATACGGATACGTACTAAAGAGGAAGGCAACGTGGCTATCGGATGAGTGATAATAATCTGGTTACCAAATGCTTAATTTATTTACTTGTATAATAAACACGCGGTTGTGTAATAAAAAAGGTGGATTGTAAACAGGGGCGTTTTCACACAATGTGGAAACGCCTATTTTTTTAAAAGGAGGAAGATTATGGCTAAGAATAGCAAGAAGCAGGTAAAAAAATCACAAAAAGTCGCTTTACGCTGGGATGGCGAGGTAAATAGTTCTGACCTAAAACGGATTGCGGCCTTGATTAAAGAAAAAGACATTAAGTTTGTTGATGTTAAATTTAATGATTTGCCAGGGTTATGGCAGCATTTTTCTATTCCGGCCCAGGAACTCCTTGATAGTACTGATCCATCAGAAGGTATTTGGACTGAAGGCATAGGTTTTGACGGTTCATCTATCCGCGGTTTTCAGAAGATACAGGAATCGGATATGATCCTCATGTTAGATCCGCAAACAGCGATGGTTGATCCTGTTTGTAGTGTCCCGACCTTAAGTATAATTTGCGATATATACGATCCGATTACGCGTAAACCGTACAATAAAGATCCGCGCTATGTCGCTAAAAAAGCCGCCGCTTATGTGCGTAAAAGCGGTATTGCTGATAAAAGCTACTGGGGGCCGGAACTGGAGTTTTTCTTATTTAACGATATCCGTTTTGATCAAACTGAAAATTGCGGCTATTATTTTATTGATTCGCGCGAAGGTAAATGGAATTCGGGAAAAGAGGAGAATCCCAATCTAGGATATAAACCGCGGTTTAAGGAGGGATATTTTCCCGTGCCGCCGCACGATTCTCTGCAGGATATCCGCAGTAAAATGGTGTTAAAGATGCTTGAGGCAGGGATTCCTGTTGAAGTCCATCATCACGAAGTCGCAACCGCCGGACAAGCCGAGATTGATTTACGCTACGATACATTGGTAAAAAGTGCTGACCGCTGTCTCTTATATAAATATATTGTTAAGAATATGGCTCTCCAATTTGGCATGACCGCGACGTTTATGCCGAAACCGTTATTTAGCGATAACGGTTCAGGAATGCATACGCATCAATCGTTGTGGAAAGGCAATAAAAACTTATTTTTCGATGAGAAAGGATACGCCGGATTAAGCCAGCTGGCTAAATATTATATCGGCGGACTCCTTAAACACGCTGATGCCATATTAGCCTTCGCCGCGCCTACGACGAATTCTTACAAGCGTCTCGTTCCCGGTTATGAAGCACCGGTTAACCTGGTTTATTCGGCCCGTAACCGCAGCGCCGCAGTGCGAATACCGATGTATAGCAACAACCCAAAGGCAAAAAGGATTGAGTTCCGGCCGCCCGATCCATCGTGCAATCCTTATCTAGCTTTTTCGGCTATGCTTATGGCGGGAATAGACGGGATAGTTAATAAAATTGACCCCGGCGAGCCGGTAGACAAGAATGTTTTTAGTCTTACCGCGGCCGAGGCGAAAAAGATACCCCATGTTCCGTCTTCTTTAGAACAAGCCATCGCCGCTTTAGAAAAAAACCATGACTTTCTCATAAAAGGAGGTGTCTTTACTAACGACGTTATCGACACATGGATTGAGTATAAGCGTGAGGTGGAAATTGACGCTGTACGGTTACGTCCGCATCCTTACGAGTTTCATTTATACTTTGATATCTAAGGAAAATTAATCCGGCGACACTTAATTGCTAAAACTCAGCAGTTAAGTGCCGCCGGGGGAAAAGATTAGCAGGATGGAAGAGGGAAATAATCTAAGATATTATTTGGATGATTTACTTGATAGTATCGGGCCGAAACATAAAAACTTGCCCTCTGATCAATCCGCCGGAAGTATTTATAAACAGGTCATAGCGCTTATCGATAAAAGAATCATTGAACGGGCATTAGAGGTATCTTTTGGCAATAAGAAACGGTCGGCTAAACTGCTTGGTATTAATCGTAACACTCTTTACGCGAAAATAAAAAAATTAGATATAAATGTTAATAAATATAAAGAGTACTAGCTTTTTTTCGTAAACGACATTTTTTTGTTTTTCACTGCTTAAAATTTGCACATTCGCATAGTATAAGTTACTTATTAAAAGTAATCAAATTAGCAAAGTAAGATTAAATGAAAAGGGCAAATTTTCCTAAAAAACAAGGTCTTTACGACCCGGCCTTTGAACATGATTCCTGCGGTGTCGGCTTTATCTGCGATATAAAAGGAGAAAAGACCAATGCTTTGGTAAAAGATGCCGTAAACGCTCTTTGCCGCCTTTCTCACCGCGGCGCGGTGGGCGCTGATCCCAAAACCGGCGACGGCGCCGGGATTCTTATCCAGATGCCCCACGATTTCTTTTGTAAGGTGTCTTCTCAGGCCTCGCTTGACCTTCCTGATTACGGTTCTTACGGAACAGGCTTGATTTTCTTGCCGCTAAAAAAAGAAGAACATGCTTTCTGCAAAAATGTTATTGAAAAAGTTGTCCGGGATGAAAAGCAAATTGTTCTGGGTTGGCGGACAGTCCCCGTCGATGACTCCACAATCGGCGAAGTGGCAAAGCGGACCAAACCAGTTATTGAACAGATTTTTATCAAAAAAGGAGATGCTTTATCTGAACAGTTACAGTTTGAGCGAAAGTTATACGTGATAAGACGGCGGGTAGAAAATATTATAGCTAAGTC
>JBDRDG010000076.1:0-10551 GCA_043821045.1 Candidatus Omnitrophota bacterium
AAAGAGAAGTTAAAAGTTTTACAGAAAGATAAAAAAATCTCCGAAGACGAAAAATTTAAAGGTGATGATGAAATTCAGAAGCTTACCGATAAATATATAGCCGAAATTGATAATATTCTCGCAGCAAAAGAAAAAGAGCTAAAGGAATTCTAGACATCCGATAGCACGAACTATAAACTTTATCGTTATTAGTCCATTTTAGGTTTGATTCTATTTCACGGGCCGCTAGCTCATCAGGTAGAGCACCGCCCTTTTAAGGCGGCTGTGCCAGGTTCGAGTCCTGGGCGGCTCATAGTTTTCTATGGAGGGGCGTAATTCATCCGTCATCGCCGAATTAGCTGATGGAGCGGGTTAGAGAGATAATCAATAACCATTATTTATTGAATAAAATGGAAGTATCTATTTTGATGATTATCTTGCCGCGGTGGCGGAATTGGCAGACGCGCATGGCTTAGGACCATGTCCCTAAAGGATGGGAGTTCAACTCTCCCCCGCGGCATAGTGCAAAATATTGGCTGTATATATCAATATATTAGCAGTTTCCGAAGATATCGTTATGCGAGGGTAGCTCAATTGGAAGAGCACCACGGTGCCAACGTGGTGGTTGCGGGTTCAATCCCCGTCCCTCGCTCCAAACAGCGATGAATTGGCAAGCCGTACGTATAAATCCGCTTGGATTTAAAGCTGGTATGTCTAATCAGATGTTATACCTAGGAATTTCAACTTTTTGAGGAATGTTGTCCCTGAGAATATTTTGCCGTTTCTAGGTTTATGGACAGAAGCCCTTAGGCGGGCTAAAATATATCGAAGTATTTTATGGAGCAAATCTTTTTTCAATACCTCGAGGAAAGCAGTATAATTCTCAATTTGAAACCTAAAAGTAAACGCGGTATTATATCTTTGATTCTTGATTCCCTTGTCGATATAAAGAAAATTGACAGAGAGAATAAAAAAGAAATATTACGGCACATAATTCAGAGAGAAGATATGGGTTCAACCGCAATCGGCGGCGGGATAGCTTTGCCGCACGCTCGTTTGACTTCCGTGAAAGGAATCGTTGTCGCTTTAGCAATTTCCAAAGAGGGCGTGAATTTTGATTCGCTTGATGGAGAAAAAGTCAATGTGATTGTCCTTTTGATTTCTAACCAGAAAGAAGCCGGGATACACCTTAAAACATTGGCCTACTTAGCCAAGTTATTAAAGGATAAAACTTTTATTCAGAATTTAAAGAATGCCCAAACAAGAAAAGAAGTGGTCAATCTTATTACCAAGCAGGAGAATATCTTGAGCTGATGAAGAAGTTTATAAACCTTATAAAGTGGTTTTATCCCGGCCTGCGTGTAAAACGATGGATTGGCCTTCTTCTGATCGGCGTGGCCTTTATCCTTGTGTCTTCTGTGAATTTATCCAAAGATATCCATGTTGTCGTGGCAATATTTTATAAAACCCTTTTTACTGTTGGTCTACTCGCATTAATCCTCGGTATAGCTTATCTCATAAAAAGTTTTTTTGATGCCATCTATCCGCATAACGACAAAGCTTTGCTAGATATTATTTATGAGAAGCGCTTATTGTCAAAAGGTCCTAAGATAGTTGCTGTAGGAGGCGGTACGGGATTATCTACAATACTAGAAGGGTTAAAAGAGCATACTTCAAATATAACCGCTATTGTAACCGTGGCTGATGAAGGCGGATCTTCAGGACGTATCCGCGAAGAATTCGGTATTTTACCGCCGGGAGATATTAGGAACTGTTTAGTTTCTTTAGCCGAGGCGCCTAAGCTTATGAGGGATTTATTCCAATACCGCTTTGAGGAAGGTAAAGGGATAAAAGGGCACAGTTTTGGCAATATTTTTATTACTGCTCTCGCCGAGGTTACCGGCAGTTTTGAAGCGGCGGTTAAGGAGTCAAGCCGTGTCTTAGCGATACGCGGACGGGTTCTACCTTCCAGTTTAGATAAGATAAGGCTTAAGGCAGAATATGTTGATGGTTCAACCAGGGAAGGAGAAGATAAAATACCGGAAGAAGAAAAACCAATAAAGAAGATTTCAATTATGCCTTTTGACGCCAAAGCAAATCCCGAGGCCTTGGACGCAATCAGAAAGGCAGAAATTATTATCCTAGGGCCGGGCAGTCTCTTTACTAGTATTTTGCCCAATCTGCTTATAGAAGGCATAACCGATGTAATAGTAAGGAGTAATGCTTTGAAGGTTTACATCTGTAATGTTATGACTCAACATGGCGAGACAGACGTTTTTACCGCCGCAGATCATGTAGAGACTATATTTTCTCACACAAAAAAACAACTCATTAACTGTTGTTTTGTTAATACCGGGCGTCTCGGTTATAACTTGTTATTAAAATATTCGAAAGAAAAGTCGTTTCCGGTTATTGCCGATAAAAGCCGTTTGTTCAATATGGGGGTAGAAGTGGTTGAAGGTGATTTCGTCAGCAAGGTTGATTATCTTCGGCATGATGCCGTGACAACAGCAAAGAAAATAAATCAGATTTATAATCTTTGGAAAAGAAAATGGAAAGGATTGAAGAGAAACTCGTAATAAAAAATCACCAAGGTTTACACGCGCGGCCGGCGGCTATTTTTGTCCAGATCGCCAACACTTTTAATTCATCGGTTAAACTTGCTAAAGATGATGATGTCGTTGACGGAAAATCTATCATTGCGGTTTTGAGTTTAGGGGCAACTCAAGGGACAGTCGTAAATTTAATTGTTGAAGGCCGTGATGCAAAAGAGGCCGTGCTGGAATTAAAAAAATTTTTAGAAAACGATGATTAAATTAAAAGGGATCGTCGCTTCCGGCGGAATTGCGATAGGGAAGGCGTACCGTATCGGAACAGATGAGCTTTTTATCGCCAAAAAAAGCATATCTCACGAGGATATTTCAAGAGAGATCTACCGCCTTGAGGATGCGCTTATCGAAACACGTAAAGAAATTGCTTCTATTCAGAAGCAGATATCAAAAGAATTAGGGTTTACCGAGGCAAAGATTTTTGAAGCGCATCTGCTTGTTTTGGAAGACAGGGTGTTGATTGAGGATGTGATTCAGCAGATAAAGAAGAAAAAAATAAATGTTGAATATGCTTTTTCCCAGAGCATAAGAAAATATATCGATGCCTTAATGAAATTGAAAGATCCCTATTTGCGCGAACGCGCTCTGGATATTAATGATATCGGCAAAAGAGTTTTAAAAAAGATGCTTAAGAAAAGCACTCCCAGTATAGACATGATCAAAGAGAAAGTGATTATAGTGGCTCATGATTTATCGCCGGCAGATACGGCGGCTTTGCCAAAGAGTAAAATCATGGCTTTTGTCACTGATATCGGCGGAAGTACCGCGCATACGTCGATTATCGCACGCAGTTTAAGTATTCCCGCCGTTGTCGGAATCGAGGTGGCGACACAACATATAAAGGGCGGTGAAGATATAATTGTCGATGGCACGCAGGGTTTACTGTTTATTCATCCCACAGAGAAAATCATACGAGAATATCAACGGAGATTGTCCCAGCAGGACAGAGATAAAAAAATAATTCAAATATCCAAGGTCGTTAAATCAAAAACTCTTGATAAAAAAGAGATTGTTGTTTCTGCTAACATTGAACTTCCCGAAGAACTGCCTCTAGTCGGGCAGTTTAGGGCGGAAGGGATAGGGCTTTATCGCACGGAATTCATTTTTCTTGGTAAAAGTGTTTTGCCGTCGGAAGAGGAACAGTTCAAGGTGTACAGTAATGTGGCGAAAAAAGTTAAGCCGTATTCAGTAATCATAAGGACTATTGATATCGGCGGTGATAAATTTTTATCGCGTCCGGAAGTGCCTTATGAATTCGCGCCGTTTTTAGGATGGCGGGCCATACGTTTTTGTCTCGCCCGGCCGGACATATTTAAAGTTCAATTAAGGGCTATCTTGAGAGCATCTTTCGAAGGTAATATAAAAGTAATGTTTCCGATGATTTCCGGTATAGAAGAGTTGCGCCAGGCAAAGGAGCTGCTTTTTGACTGTAAAAAAGAGTTGATTAAGGAAGGCCGGCCTTTTGATAAAAATATCGGTGTTGGCATAATGGTTGAAGTTCCTTCCGCCGCCTTAACGGCCGATACCTTGGCGAAAGAGAGCGATTTCTTTAGCATCGGAACAAATGATTTAATACAATATTCGATAGCTGTTGACCGCGCCAATGAAAAAGTTGCTTATCTTTATGACCCGGCACATCCAGCTGTTCTGCGCTTGATAAAGAGTGTTATCGAAGCGGCGCATGATCATAATATATGGGTTGGCATGTGCGGCGAGATGGCGGGAGAACTGCTTTTTACTTACCTTTTGATTGGATTGGGCTTGGATGAATTTAGTATGCCGCCGCCGCGCGTTCCGAATATAAAGGATTTAATAAGAAAAATAAGGTTTGCGGACGCAAAAACGATAACGGAGGAAATAATAAATTCCGCTACTTCAAAAGAGGTTAAAGATAGTTTGTGTTCGCATTTAAAAGAAACATTAAAAGATGATTTCGACAAGTTTTTCTCTAACTAATCTTTTTGAATCCTGTTTGTCGATTCGAGAAAAAACCATATCTGTAAGGTCAGGCCGTTTGCGAAGATCTGAAACGAAGAAGGTCACGTCAGGGATGCTGTAAAGTAGTATGGGCGCGGAGGAATTTAAACTAAAAGAATATCACGGTGTATTCAAAAAAAGTATTTTGGTTGGTTTGATTTGAGAAGTAGGACCTTATGCGTGTTTTGATATTAGCAGCTGGATATGGTACGCGGCTTTATCCCCTAACTAAATCCTTGCCAAAAGCTTTAATCCCTATAAATGGCAAGACATGCCTTGATATTATCGTCGCGCAGGTTTTCGCTTTGCGCCGGTCGTTTAAAATAAGCGGGGTCTTTGTTGTTTCTAACAATAGATTTTATAAGGTATTTTTAAATTGGAAAAAAAAGAATAAATCGGATGTCAAGATAATTAACGACGGAACAAACTCTCCCGATGATCGTTTGGGAGCGATCGGCGATATATCTTTTGGGATTAAAGGGTGCCCTTCTGACCATTGGCTTATTCTCGGTTCCGATAATTTTTTTGACTGGTCCCTCAATGAATTCGTGCAATTCTCCCTTGATAAAACACCGCATCCGACCATAGGCGTTTATCGTCTGGCCGATAAAGCAAGAGCGAAACATTTCGGTGTTGTTTCCGTCGATCGAGAGGGAAGATTAAAAAGTTTTATCGAAAAGCCTAAGAATCCCCGCAATGCTAAGATAGCGACCTGTATATATTTTTTCCCCAAGGAGTCCTTGAATTATCTTGATATGTTCATGAAGGAAAACAAGAATTCTGATGCTTCCGGGCAATATATTGCCTGGTTGGTTAAGAGTTCTTCGGTATATGGATATTTATTTAATGGCCTATGGATGGACATCGGATATAAAAATAATCCCGATATATTAAAAGAGGTGACAAATCATGTCTCTTAGTAAAATAAGAAGAAAAATAGACTCGGTTGATTCGGAAATTATAAAGATGCTTAATGAAAGGGCCAAGCTGGCATCACAGGTGGCTAATTTTAAAACAAAAAATAAGCTGGATATTTATTCGGCTGAGAGAGAGGCTTTGATTTTAGGAAGGCTGAAGAAGATTAGCCACGGTCCTTTACAAGACAGCGATATCGAGATCATTTTTCGAGAAATACTTTCGGTCTGCCGCGCCTTGCGCGTTATTTTAAATGTTGTTTATCTCGGTCCGGAAGGAACATTCACCCATCTTGCTGCTATACGCCGTTTTGGTAAACGCGGTAAATTTATCCCGGCTCATAGCATCAGAGAAGTTTTTGAACGAGTGGATAAAGAAGATATCGATTGCGGCGTTGTCCCGGTAGAGAATTCTATTGAAGGAGTAGTTAACTATACACTTGATATGTTTTTAGAATTTGAGCTTAAGATATGCTCGGAGATTATACTTAGTATATCACATAGTCTTCTGCGTTTAAGCGGCAAGGAGAAACTGATTAGAATATATTCTAATCCCCATGTTTTTTCCCAGTGTCGTAATTGGCTTATTCGCGAGTATCCTAAGGCCCAGTTAATCCCTACGGCAACGACTGCTAAAGCGGCGGAGATGGCACGAAAAGATGTATACGGCGCCTGTATCGGCAGCAGGATGCTAGCTACTCTATACAAGTTAAAAGAGATAAATTTGCATATCGAAGATTCGTCGTCTAATATCACGCGTTTTTTGATTGTTTCCAAAAAAGACAGCCTGCCAAGCGGCAGGGATAAAACATCAATACTTTTTTCAATCAAGGATAAGGTCGGTGCCCTTTACGATGCTTTAAATTCTTTCCGGAAAGAAAAGATAAACTTAACAAAAATAGAATCGAGGCCTTCAAAGCGTAAACCGTGGGATTACTGTTTTTTTGTTGATTTTGAAGGCCACAGCAGTGAGCCGAGAATACGCAGAGCACTTAAGAATCTGAAGGAAAAGTGTGTTTTTCTAAGAATTCTTGGATCCTATCCGCGCGAAAGTTAGATGTTTATAAAAGAGAAGATAAAAAAATTAAAAGTTTATGAGCCTGGCCGGCCGATTGAAGAATTGCAGCGTAGTTTCAATCTTTCCTCGGTTTATAAGCTTGCCTCAAATGAAATTCCCTTTTATCCATCATATGTAAATAAGGCGGTCAGCTCCGAGTTAAAGAAGATTAATCGGTATCCCGAATCAGGCTGTTATTACTTACGTCGTGCCCTGTCGAGAAAATTAAGGCTTGACGGTGAAAATATAGTTTTTGGCAATGGTTCCGACGAGTTAATCGTTATGGCTTTACGGGCCTTCTCTGAGCCCTCAACGAATGTTGTCGTAGGGTATCCGACATTTCTTATTTATGAGACGCAAGCGCAGGTTTCTGGCCTTGAGGTAAAAAGAGTACCTATTCGTAAATATCGTTATGACTTACCGGCTATGGCAAAAGCCGCGGATAAGAATACGCGGATTGTTTTTATCGCTAATCCCGATAACCCTCATGGGACATACTGTTCTCATAAAGAAGTAGAGGCATTCTTAAACACGATACCGAAAGATATAGTTGTGTTTTTTGACGAAGCTTATTTTGAATTTGTTTCAAAAAAAGATTTTCCCCGCAGCACGGAGTTTCTTAAGAAACGTAAAAATATAATTATTACACGGACATTTTCAAAAGCCTATGGCCTGGCCGGATTAAGGATTGGTTACGCTATAACCAGCCGGCAGATTGCAGTGGTATTGAATAAAGTACGTGAGCCGTTTAATGTCAGCCGTATCGCCCAGGTAGCGGCAATAGAAGCGGTTAAGAATCATGCCTTTTGTAAAAAAGTGATAAGGCATAACAATAAGGAGAAACTTTTCTTATATCAAGGGTTAAAAACTTTGGGCCTTGATTATGTTGAAAGCGTGACTAACTTTATTCTGGTTAATTTTAAAGAAGATGTAAGTTGCCTTTATAATTATTTGTTGCGAAAAGGCATAATTATCCGGAATATGAGTTCGTGGGGATTAAAGAATTTTTTTCGTGTCAGCGTTGGTTTGCGTAAGGAAAACATAGCTTTCATAAAGAAACTTAGCGAATATTTAAAGGTTAAAGGCAAGGCAAAGAAACAACAAATTGATTCTAACGGCAGGGGCATTAGGGGTTTAAAGTCGGGGGTGAAAAAATGATTATTGTTTTTAAAAAAGGCGCGACAGAAAATGAAATTGAGCATGTTATTGATAAAATTAAAAAATTGGGTTTAAACGCAATGGTTTCCCGCGGCGTTGAACGTACAATCGTAGGCGTACTCGGTCCGGAAGATATTGTTCGTTTACAGCCGTTTGAAGTGTTCAGCGGGGTGGAAAAAGTAATGCCGGTTCTTTCCCCCTATAAATTAGTATCACGCGAGTTTAAATCAGAAGATTCTGTCGTTAAAATAAACGATAATCTATCATTCGGCGGCAAAGAGGTGATTGTTATTGCCGGTCCGTGTTCGGTCGAGTCTAAGGAGAAACTTTATGATATTGCCAAGCGGGTAAAAGAAGCCGGCGCCAAAGTTTTACGGGGCGGAGCATTTAAACCGCGGACATCACCCTACAGCTTTCAAGGTTTAGGAGAGGAGGGTTTAAAATTATTACAAGACGCCTCTTTAAAACTAAACATCGCCACGGTGAGTGAAGTCGTCGATACGCGTGACGTCGGACTAGTAGCGAAGTATGTCGATATACTTCAGATCGGCGCAAGAAATATGCAGAATTTTAACCTTTTGAAAGAGGTTGGTTTGACTCAAAAACCGGTTATCCTCAAAAGAGGTTTATCGGCGACCATAAAAGAGTGGCTTATGAGCGCCGAATATATTTTAGCGGGCGGTAATTTCAATGTTATCCTTTGTGAAAGAGGTATCCGCACGTTTGAGGATTTTACCCGCAATACACTTGATTTAAGTGCCGTCCCGGCAGTGAAGAGTTTGTCGCATCTGCCGATTATTGTTGATCCGTCACATGCGACGGGAAAATGGGGTCTTGTCGAGCCGTTAAGTAAAGCTGCCGTTGCTTGCGGGGCAGATGGATTGCTGATTGAAGTTCATGCTGCACCGGAAGAAGCCTTAAGTGATGGTCCGCAACAGCTCTTGCCCGATAGATTTTCTGTTTTAATGCAGCAGCTGAGGAAGTTGGCACATGATTTAGGAAGGAATATGTCCTCATATAGCAGCTGATTTTTTTACGACAACAGGGTCGCAGTAATATTTAAAAGAGTGCAAGGATTAATTATCCCCTTCAAATTTTTTTATCATACAAACAGCAGTAATTTTTATTTCAAGGCGAAATGAGTAAAATTAAATTGAAAACTGTGGGAATAGTCGGAGTTGGTTTCATGGGCGGGTCTTTGGCACTTGCCGTAAAGGATGCTTTTCCTTCCGTCAGGCTGTGGGGCTATGCGCGGTCGAGGAAGAGTTTTAACAAGATAAAACGTCTTTCTCTCGTTGATGTCGTGACGATGAATCTCGAGGAACTTGCGCGAGAAAGTGATCTTATAATCCTGGCTACGCCGGTATCTACAATTATCGATTATTTCAAAAAGCTTTCTCCTTATTTGAAAAAAGGTTCTTTTGTCATCGATTTAGGGAGCACAAAAAAGATTATCGATAAAATGGCTAAGATTTATATTCCTCCTTATGTGAGCTTTGTCGGCTGTCATCCTTTATGCGGCAGCCATAAATCCGGCCCGGCGGTTGCCGACAAGGATCTTTATAAAGGCTCTCTATGTATTATTACTTCCCGCTCAAAGGCGGCAAAGTTTATTAGAGAATTTTGGCAGGGTTTAGGCTGTAGCGTTTTTTATGTTAATTCTTCCTTGCACGATAAAATGTTGTCGTACATATCGCATATTCCCCATATTATTTCATTTTCTTTCGCTTATTTTGTTCCGGATAAATATGGCAAATTTGCATCGAGGAGTTTTAGGGATTTAACAAGAATTGCTTCTTCACCGGCAGATGTGTGGGCGGACATATTATTATCCAACCGCCGGAATATTATCAAAGGAATAAGGGGGTATTCTAAAATACTAAGAAGTTTCGAGACGGTTATTAAAAATCAAGATAGAGATAAACTCCTGCGTATTATTAAAACGATAAACTTAAAGCGGGCAAGAATTGGACAATGATTATTGCTATCGATGGTCCGGCAGGTTCGGGAAAGACAACGGTTGCCAAACGTTTAGCAGAGGGACTTGGCTTTTTATATTTAGACACGGGAGCTACCTATCGCACCCTTACGCTTAAAGCTTTGCAGGAGGGTGTTTCTTTTGATGATCCCGATAAGCTTGTGGACTTGGCGAATAATCTTAATATCAAATTAGAAGGTGAGAAAGTTTTCCTTGACGGGCAAGAGGTTACTAAAGAGATACGCTCTCCTTTAATTGATAGAAGTATCTCTAAACCGGTAGCCTTGTCCGGTGTCCGGGAGGCAATGGTTAAATTACAGAGAGGTCTAGTAAAAAATAAAGATGCGGTAGTAGAGGGAAGGGATATTACCAGCATTGTTTTCCCGCAAGCGGGATATAAATTCTTCTTAGACGCGAACATTAAACAACGAGCAAAAAGGCGCTATAACCAGCTGTGTGACCGGGGAATAAAAATTACTCTCAAAGAGGTTGAGCGCCAGATGAATATTAGAGATGAGGCGGATTTGAATAGAGATATTGGTCCGTTAAGAATAACCGATGACGCGATTTATCTTGATACGACCGATTTGAGCGTTAAGGGAGTGTTGGATATTATCGTCAAATATATAAAAAATGGTTGATAAGAACAGGATCAGAAACTTTTGTACTATTGCCCATATCGATCATGGTAAATCTACCTTAGCCGACAGATTTCTTGAAATTACCGGTGCGATTGAGGCACGGAAGATGAGTGCTCAAATGCTCGACAGCATGGAATTAGAAAAAGAGAGGGGTATTACTATAAAGGCAAAAGCTGTAAGTATTGATTACCGCCATCATGACTGTGACTATATACTTAATTTAATTGATACACCCGGG
>JBDRDG010000077.1:0-8191 GCA_043821045.1 Candidatus Omnitrophota bacterium
TCCCTGATCCTAGTTTCTTTAAATACTCGTTTTTAGATATTATTGCATAGGACATTCTTAATAGCGGTCGTGGGTCTTGTGTTTTGAGTCCAAATATTAAATACACAAGACTCATGACTATATTTCACACTATGCACCATGCGCTATGCTCTTTGCATATTTTATCGAGCATCTAGTATCTAGGATCGAGTATCCATAAAACAGGTTATGCGAAAAAAACTGACTGTAGTCGCAGCCTTAATCAAACAAGGTGATCGTGTTCTTATCTGTCAGCGTAAAGAAAATGACGCCTTCGCTTGTTTGTGGGAATTTCCGGGAGGAACCGTAGAACAAAACGAAACTTTTAAAGAAGCGGTTAAGCGGGAAATCTCAGAAGAACTTGACGTGGCAATAACCCCGAAGAAAATGATTAGTATATTTGAAGATTCTAACCAATACCTTAAGATAAAAGTCCATCTTTTTGAGTGTAAAATAAACAAAGGCAAGCTAAAGGCTTTAGACTGTAAAGATTTTATCTTTGTTAACCGGGATGAAATATCTGCTTATAACCTTGCTCCCGTGGATAAAAAAATAGCCGGTTATCTTATTGAAAACGGCTACTTATACTAATTCGTGACAGATGCCCTTTTATCCCGGCGCGATACACCTGAGGTCTCTTGCCGCGGATGGAAGCGTGGTCGGGACAAACTGCTTGGCGCGTAGCGGATGTAGGAAACCGTGGCCTTTCCCGCTTTCCTGTGTTTTTTTATATAATGGGGTTGCGGAATCCCGGTATTTCGGGATAGCCCGCGGAGCTTCATTATTTATCGCGTATGGCGGATAGCGTTTAGCGTATAGGTTATAGAAGTAGCGAGAAATACATATATTTTATTGTATTGATAAAAAAAGCACGCCGTGATAGAATTAGCTTTATACTAAAAAGGGGGATTCCATGGATAAAAAAGAAAGTATTCTTGTTATTGAAGATGACGAATTATTCCGCGAAACTATTGTTAAAGTTCTTGAAAAAGAAGGTTATCAAGTTAAAGGCGTCAAACGGGGAGAAGAGGCGTTGGATACAGCTAAAAAAGAATCTTTCAACCTCGTTATCGCCGATGTTCGACTTCCCGGCGGCATGGACGGTATAGATATTTTAGAGCGCCTGATGAGAGAGTATAATTATCCCAGTAAAATGATCATTATGACCGGTTACGCTGACGCCGAAGCGCCGGTAAGAGCGATAAAAATAGGCGTGGATGATTATATATTTAAACCGTTCAGTCTTGATGAATTTATGCACTCGGTAAAAAAAAGTATACGGACGTTTCACTTAGAAAAAGACGTCGATTTTTACCGTGAGCTTTCGATACATGACGGCCTTACTAATTTATATAACCACCGCTATTTTCATGAAATTATCGAACGAGAAATTAACCGTGCCGACCGTTACGGGCACTCCTTATCCTTGTTCATGGTCGATATTGACAACTTTAAACGCTTCAATGATTCCTACGGACACATGATCGGCGATGTCGCCTTAAGAAAAATTGCCGATTTGTTTAAAGAAACTTTACGCAAAGTCGATTTGCTTTTTCGATACGGCGGAGAAGAATTCTCCGTTTTACTCCCCGAAACAGATGCCGAAGGAGCCTTCATCGTCGGTGAGCGGATGCGCGCGGCAATTGAAAGTGTAAGTTTGGATTTTGATGGTTCTAATATCGAACATCTAACAATAAGCATAGGCATAGCGACTCTTCCCGCTGACACAAAAAACAAAGAAGAGTTGATTAATTTCTCTGATAAAGCCCTCTATCAGGCAAAACAAGAGGGAAAAAACAAGATTTCTAAATGGCAAGGCAATATAAGTTCCGGCTAAATTTTCGAATTTAATATTTCCCTTTTGATCCAATTATTAAATAGTGGAATTTAGTACTACATTCCTTCTTTTCATTTCCTCTCTATTTATTATTCTGGGGTTTTTCGTTTTCTTCAAAAACTGGCGCAGTCCCGCTCACCTTTTATTCTTTACAATGAGTGCGGGTATATCGTTGTGGACAACCTGCATAGCTTTTGTTGACGACCCGTATTTCCTCAATTTTTTAAATGAAGGGATTTATCTTTTTTTATTAAGGCTGCTGTTTTCAAGCGCTGCCGTTATGGTCACTTCCTTTTTTTATTTTACTTCCTATTTTCCAAAGAAAGAAATCCGCGAAAAAGATTATATTTTCAACTCCTTTTTCCTCTTGGCAATTTTCTTTTTTGTCCTTTCACTTACTGATTTTGTGGTTAAAGATAGCGCTTATATCGGCGGGAAACTAATACCGATTTACGGTAAGGGGTATTTTGTATATGTGACGTATATTATTTCCTATATGATTATCGCGATTATACGTCTGTTCGGCCGTTACAAAAAAAGCAAAGGAGCCGAAAATATACAAATAAAATATGTTTTATGGGGTATATTTATTTCATCTTTTCTCATTATCACAGCAAATATAATTTTGCCCGGGATTTTCAATCGCCGCGAGTTGGTTAAAATAGGTCCATGTTTTTCTTTAATCTGGTTTTCCTTCACTTTTTTTGCGATTTTAAAACACCAACTGCTCGAAGTGAAAATTGTTATCAGCCGTTTAGGTATATTTCTAATTGTTTACGGCATAGTCCTCGGGTCGCCGTTTCTTATTGGCTTTTATTATAAAGAGTGGTTCATCGCGACAATACTTATGTTCGTGTTGGCATCTTTGGGACCTTTGCTCTACAGGGATTTACAGAAAAAAACGGAAATCTTCTTCTTGGCAAAACAACGCCGCTATCAACATATACTTCTTCACGCCTCTCAAGGAATGGTTCGTGAACATAGTTTAAATAAACTCACTAAGCTTATCGCCTATGTAGTTAAAAAAGTAATAAAAAATACTTTTGCCGCGTTATTTATTAACAACCCTGAAGGAAAATGTCTTACAATACAGGCAAAACGCGGCACCCGCCTTCTTGACCCCGATTTTTCTTTCGATTATGACCATCCGCTTATTGTTTACATGAAAAACCATCGCGAGCCGCTTTTTTTTGATAATCTGCCTTATGATGTAAAAGAATCGCTTGATCCCATACTCAATATTCGTTTAATCGTGCCGTCTTTTATTAATCATAAACTTGTCGGCTTTTTATTCTTAGGTGAGAAGATAAATAAAGAACCGTACACGCATGATGACATAAATGTTTTTAAAATACTCGCTCAACAGGCGGCGCTAGCGATTGACAGCAGTATGTTTTTTGAAGAGTTTAAAAAAGCTCAGATACGCATCGCGGAAGCGGAAAGGCTGATATCATTGGGTGCTCTTTCTCACGGAGTCGCTCATCAGGTGAATAACCGTCTTGCTCATTTTTCCGTCGTGAGCGAATCCCAGCGGCTAAAAATAGCGCGATTCATAAATAGTTATCCTGATTGTCTTGCTAATAATGATTTAAAAGAAATCCTGCATTCTCTCCTTGAGGATACCAAATCGCTCCTTGATAACGTAGATAGCACATATCAGGTTGTGCGCAGCATTTTAAACTACGCCCGCACATCAGAAAAAACGCCTCTTGTTGATTGTTTTTCGCTTAGAGAAGTATTGAAATATTCCTTAGATCTTCTTAAAGTCAAGCATCAGGTTCCAACTCTTCCTGTGGAAGAACGCTTGGGGTCAGTCGATATGATTTATGGTATAAAACCGCAAATAATGGAGGTGATTTATAATTTGGTTGATAACGCCTATGAAGCGACTCAGGAGGTATACGCCTCTTTATCTTTTGAAGAAAAGGGAAGTTATAATCCGAAAATCGTAATCGGAACTGGCGAGGACAATTCTTTTTACTTCATTAATATATCGGATAATGGCATCGGCATAAAGGATGAGAACAAATCTAAGATATTCACGACATTTTTCACGACAAAGACGACCGAGACCCGCTTTGAAACAAAATCCGGCACAGGCATCGGTCTTTGTCTCGTTAAGAAACTAGTTGAAGACCGCCATGGCGGACACATTCGGTTTGAATCGCAATATCTAAAAGGAACCGCTTTTTACATCGAACTGCCTAAGAAAAAAGAGACGCAAGATAATATTAAATAACATATAGAATAATCAAACAATTAAAAATAACCAATTAAAAAGTAAAAATGAGGATTTATAATGTGTTCTTATGATATGCGATTATATCCTGCGAACACATCTTTTCCATTTTTAATTGGAAATTAAAAACAGATGGTTGGCAAAACAATTAATAACCGTTATAAAATAAGTGAAAAAATCGCGGAAGGCGGGATGAGCGTTGTGTATCGCGCCGAAGATATCAATAGCCAAAGCGCCTGCGCGGTTAAATTCCTTAAAGAAAATCTTATATCAAAACAGATTGACGATTTAATCCGTTTCCAGCGCGAGACGCAGATTGTCGCCAAGCTCAACCACCATGGGATCGTCAAAGTTTATTGCGTGGGCGATTATAATAACATGCCGTTTATCGTTATGGATTTATTAGAAGGAAAGACTCTCTCGGAGAGTTTAAAAAGTGGTAATAAATTTACGGTAATTGAATCGGTCGCGATAGTGTTGAAGATAGCAAAGACTTTAGATTACGTTCACGCCCAAGGCATTGTCCACCGCGATTTAAAACCGGCTAATATCTTCCTTATAAAACAAAATAACGAATTTGAAGTAAAACTCCTGGATTTTGGCCTATCGCGAATTCTTGAATTAGAAAAAATAAAAGACAGGAATGAGATTGCCGGTACTTTCGGTTACATGTCTCCCGAACAGACAGGCATTTTAAAAAGACAAATAGACGAAAGAAGCGACCTGTATTCTTTAGGAGTAGTTTTCTATCAGCTTATTACAGACTCTTTGCCGTTTAAGGCCGATGATATAGGTAGTCTTGTGCATCAACAAGTCGCTAAAATACCTGCGGCGCCGGCAAAAATTATCACTGGTTTGCCGAAAGTAATAAACCAGATCATAATCAAAGCCTTGGATAAAGATCCTGACAGGCGCTATCAAAGTGCCGGCGGATTAAGCGCTGATCTTGAGAAATTCCAAAAAGGAGAGTTAGATTTTTCAATAGGATCGCGCGACCGTATGGCCAGGATTATATATCAGACCCGCCTCATAGGAAGAGATAATGAGCTGTCAAAGCTTAAAGAGATGTTTAATTATGCTCGAGATTCAAGAGGCTGCGCCTGTTTTATAGCCGGGGAAGCAGGCCGCGGGAAAAGCAGATTAGTCAACGAATTAAGACGGCATATTTATGAACATGGCGGCATAGTTATCAGCGGTAAATGTTACCGCCAAGAAAACAAAGCCCCATATCAGCCATTTAAAGAGGCTTTGGCTGAATATGTTGATATGGCTGGGAAACTTCCTCCCGGGGCAAAAGAAGAGGCAGTTAAGAAAAACAGATTGGCACTGGGTGATTTGGGTGAAGTCGTTTTTTGTTTAACGCCGTTAATGAAAAATTTATTAGGCGAATTTCCGCCTTTGGTGGAGTTAGATCCTGAAAAGGAAAACCAGCGTTTTTTAAATGTCGCGTCAAAATTTTTATGTGATTTGGGCGATAAAGACAAACCGTTAATAATATTCTTAGATGACATCCAGTGGGCCGATGATGGGACATTAACGTTGATTCACGAAATTTTGTCGCGAATCAGCCAGAAGCCGCTATTTATTATCGGAACTTACCGTGATAACGAAGTAAATCCCAGCAGTAATCTTATCAAAATAATCCGCACGGCAAACGAGTCAAATTTCCCCTTGAATGAGATATTCTTGGGTTTATTTAATCTTGAAAGCACAGAGGAGATGATCGCCTGTCTTTTATTTGAAGATAAAAATTATCTGCGGCCGCTTTCCGAATATATCTACAATCAATCGAAAGGCAATCCTTATTTTACTATTGAAGTTGTGCGGCAATTGGTTGATGAAAAGGTTTTATCCTATGAAGATTATCGTTGGCGTTTTGATGAAGGTAAACTGCGAACTGTCAGCATACCTGCTACTCTTGTTGACACTGTTTTACGCCGAATAAAATTACTGGACCAAAATAAGCTAGAATTGTTTTCCTATGCCGCGGTGATTGGCAGGGAGTTTGATATGGAGCTCTTGTACCTTTTATCTAACCGGCCCCAAGAAGATATAGTAGACGCGGTTGACGAAGCGATTTTCCTTCAGTTGCTGGAACGAGACCCAAAAATGAATAAAATAATTTTTATCCATGAACGCATACGGGCGGCATTTTATAGTCGTCTTGCCGACAAAGATAAAATTGAGCTTCATATGGTAGTAGCTCAAGCTATAGAAGAATTCAACAAGGCGGATCGGGAAGAGGTTTTCTTTGATTTAGCCCACCATTACACTCAAGCAAAGGACATAGATAAAGGGATATATTATTCATTACGCGCCGGCGAAAAAGCTAAAAGCGCTTTTGCTAATGATGAGGCGATACGTTATTTTTCTAATGCCGCAATTTTTTTAGAACAAAAAGACGCATTAGGCAGTGATAATTGGGTTAAAGCGCGTGAGCAGTTAGGTGAGATTTATCATATAAAAGGTGATTTTGCTAAATCCATTGCGATTTTTAACGAACTTTTGCGATATAAAGAAAATGCGATAGAAAAAGCGTCTTTATTACGGCGAATAAGTTATGCTTATACCAAAATGAGTGATTTTATATCTGCTAAGAAAGAAGGGATTAAAGCTTTAGAGTTATTAGGGAATAAATTCCCCGATACAAAATTTTCTTTAATAGCCGCTATATTAAAACAACTTCACCTTCGCTTTTTATATTCATTTTTCCCCTGCATATTTACTTACAAAAGTAAAAAACCGCCTCATCCAAAATATCATGTTATTATCTGGCTGCATCATTCGATCGGTTGGAGTTCGGCTCTGGCGGATATGTTAGAGATGGTCTATGCTAGCTTAATTATCTATAACGTTGCCCAGCGGCGTATCGGTAAATCGAGGGAAATGGCTATGGGAATATGTACTTTTTCCAACACGCAAATGGTTATACCGTTATTTAAACTGGCGATTAAGAATCAATTAAAATCATTACAAATGAGAAAAGAGTTAGGTGATGTATGCGGCGTCGCGCAAAACTACAAGTTTATGGGATTCACTTATATATGGATGGGCCAATACCAAAAAGGCATTGATTGTCTTAACGAAAGTTTAAATATATTTTCGCGTATCGGCGACAGATCGGAGGTCGGTTTTGTTTTTAATCCTTTGCTTTATGGCTGTTTTTTATCAGGAGATTTACATAAAGCTTTTGAGGTAGCAAACCAATACTTACAATTAGGGATTGAGACAAAAGATGATTGGGCGATATGGGCAGCTAAAGGAAGCTTTTTGCCGATGATTTACGTTAGGTTGGGCGAGATAGAAACGGCGGAACAAAATGCCACGGAAGGGATAACTTATGTCGATCAGAACAACAATTTACATTTCCTGAGTTTTACAATAAGGGTTCGTCTCGGATATGTTTATCTTGAGAAGAAAGATTTTACCAAAGCAGTGGAATTTTTAACGAAAGCTTTTGAATTAAGCAAAACTCGCCGATATTTTAAGGAATATGTCAATCAGATGTATTATCCTTTAATCGAGGCGTTAATCGGTGAATATTTAGACAAAAAGGCTAAAAAGTTTACCCCCAAACAAAAGGAAGAAAGTTTACGCCATATAAAGAAAATGTGCGCGATTGGTTTGAAAAAAACTAAATCCTGGAAGAATCACCATGCGTTGTTGTTTGTGGCCGCCGCGAAATATTATTCACTTATAAACAGGAAAAATAAAGCAAGCGATTATTTTCTAAAAAGTATTGTTCGGGCAAGAAAACTAGGTCAACGATTTGAATTAGCCAAAGGCCATTATGAATACGGCCTCTGGTTAAAAGATATGGAGAAAGAAAAGGAAAGCAGAAAAGAACTAGAAAAGGCATACGCTATTTCAAAAGAAATCGGCGCCAAACTTTACATAAAGCGCGCGGCGGATTTATTAGAATATAAGGATACCGATATAACAACGGATACCTACCAAGAGCGTCTACGCACACAACAGGAAATGACCAGTTTAATCAAAGTCAGCCAGCATATCAGCTCTATTTTAAGGCTTGATGAATTGTTAGAGAAAGTAATGGACTCGGCTTTAGAAGTTTTAGGCGCCCAGAGCGGATTTTT
>JBDRDG010000078.1:0-8579 GCA_043821045.1 Candidatus Omnitrophota bacterium
AACAGCTAAGCAAAGAAGAGTTGAATAAAAAAGAACAGCAGCCGAATCAAACCACGACTAATATGAAGGATTAAGGAGGAGTCAAGTTAAAGAGTTGATACAAACAGAGGGGGCACCTGCCCCCTTATTTTTTGAAGTAAAAGGTTTAAATGATACCAAGACACGTGGCAATAATTATGGATGGTAACGGACGTTGGGCAAGAGAGCGCGGCCTTTCACGCGCCTACGGCCATAAGAGGGGTGTTGAGAGGATAAAAGAGATCATAAAAGAGTCAAAAAACATCGGCGTCGGCATATTAACTCTTTTTGCCTTTTCAACCGAAAATTGGAGCCGGTCCGACAGCGAAATCAAGCGTATCTTTTCATATATGGAGTATTATATTGAAAAAGAAAAACATATGTTTGTAAAAGAAGATATAAAGTTTAATGTTATTGGCAGAAGAGACCGTATCCACAAAAGGTTGCTGGCTAAAATCGAGAAATTGAAGAACCTGACTAAAGATTGCCGCGGTTTGGTGGTTAATATCGCAATAGATTACGGCTCCCGCTGGGAAATAGTTGAAGCGGTGAGAAAAATAGCCAGAAATATAGAAAAGGCTAAATTGTCTTGGCGCGATATAGATGAAAATTTGTTCGCCGATTATTTGAGTTTGGCTTGTCTGCCTGACCCGGATTTTCTTATTCGCACATCAGGAGAGTTAAGGATAAGTAATTTCTTGCTTTGGCAGTTAGCCTATGCCGAGTTGTATTTCCCAAAAGTCTTCTGGCCGGATTTTGACCGCGATGCCTTTTCTTGCGCGATTAAAGAGTATTCGAGACGGCGGCGGCGTTTCGGAGGGGTAAATGGCTAAGAGGACGGTAACATCGACGATTTTAATTTCCATCGCTTTTCTAGGGATAATATTTTACCCTCTTTGCGGCATAATCGTTACTTTTTTAACGGTAGTCGCTCTTTATGAGTTTTTTTATATGGTTGAAAAAAAAGGGGTGCAGTTATTCAAGTTTTTTGGCGTGATTGTGGGTATTTTTATACCGTTATCGATATATTATAAGTTCAATCTTGCCGAAGGCTGGCAGTTTTTCTTCGTTCTTATTGGCTTGTTTATACTGTTTCTCCTTGAACTTACCAAGAAAGAGACACACCAACCGGTACTCTCTATTTCGGCAACAATTTTTGGCATTCTTTACATATCGTGGTGTTTCAGTTTCCTTATTCGTATACGTCAGCTTCCCTCCGGCACATGGTTGATCGCGTTTCTTCTTCTTGTGACAAAAGCTTCCGATATCGGGGCTTATCTTTGGGGTAAACGTTTTGGACGGATATACTTAGCAAAAAAAATAAGCCCCAAAAAGTCGCTGGAAGGGGCAATCGGCGGTTTTTTGACTTCTTTCGCCATAGGGCTTTTATTCTCTTTTTTTATCCGCGACTTATTTTTCTGGGAAAAGTTGTTTCTGATTACGATTATGCCGATTATCGCGCAATTAGGTGATTTGTTTGAATCTCTTATTAAACGCGATTGTCAAGTGAAAGATTCCGGCAAGTTGCTTCCCGGTATGGGAGGAGCTTTAGATGTAATTGATAGTATAATTTTTACGGCACCGACGTTTTATCTTTATTTAACAATGATGCGATGAAAAAGATATTGATTTTTGGTTCAAGCGGTTCTATCGGAGAAAATGCGCTGGAAATTATCGGTCAGTATAGAAACAGATTCTCTGTTTTAGGGTTATTGGTAAACCGTAATATTAAATCCCTCGCGAGACAGGTTAAACAGCACCATCCTCGTTATGTCTGTGTATGTGACGACCTTCAGGCTAGAACAGCCCGTAAGATTTTGCCTAGAGGGGTCAAATTGTTTTATGGTGAAAAAGGTATGCTCGAATTTTCTTCCCTTGCCTCGGATATAGCGGTTATGGGGATTGTCGGGGTGTCTTCCCTTAGGCCTTTACTTCTTACGATGAAACATTCAAAGAGGATAGCCCTTGCTAGTAAAGAGGCCCTGGTTACCGGCGGGGAAATAGTAACCGCGGCAGCGCGGAAGTACAATAGGGAAATCATACCGGTTGACAGCGAGATAAATGCTTTATTCCAGTTATTTAACACAGTCACTAAAGAGTCCATCGCTAAAGTGTACATTACCGCTTCCGGCGGTGCCCTTTTGGGATACTCGAAGAGAGAGATCAAGAAAGTTACCAAAAAGGATGTCCTTAATCACCCAACCTGGCGTATGGGAGAGAGAATTACAGTCGATTGCGCCACCATGGTTAATAAGGGGTTTGAAGTTATGGAGTGCCACTATCTTTTCGGTTTAGATTACAGTAAGATAGATATCCTTATCCATCGCCAGTCGTTCGCGCATGTTATCGTCAATACTTTAGATAACACAATGTTCAGCTGTTTTTATCCCCCGGACATGAAGGTGCCAATTAGATTCGCTCTTTTTTATCCTCAACGTTGCCGCATGGAGCAAGAAGGTTTTTCAAAATCTGCCAGATATCTTTCATTTGAAAAAGTGAGCCACAAACAATTTCCTTTATTTTCCCTCGTCCTTGAAGCGGCAAAGCAGGGAGGGAACATGCCGGTTATAGTTAATGCCGCCGACGAGGTGGCGGTGGACTATTTTTTGGACGGCCGGATAAAGTTTTATGATATTTATAAGATTCTTTCGGCTATTTTTGAAAAGGCAAAAAACAAAAAGAAGAAAGTTGTTAATCTTGGTGATTTGTTTTATTGGGATAAGTGGGCGCGCTGTAAAACAAAGGAGTTATTGGTGAAGTTATGTGGTTAGTTGTATTAAAACCTTTAATTATTATCGGTATAATTGCTTTTTTGATAATTGTCCATGAATTAGGCCATTTCTTCGCGGCGCGGTTATCGGGAATAAAAGTAGAAAAGTTTGCCATAGGTTTTGGCCCGTGTATTTTTAAGAGGATGTTTAAGGAAACACTGTTCCTTGTTCATCTGGTGCCTTTGGGAGGATATGTTAAGATGGCCGGCGATGAACGGTCTCAATGCAAAGGGGATAAGAATGAGTTTTTTTCAAAAAGTGTTGGTGTGCGCGCCCGCGTGGTTTTTGCCGGGCCGTTATTTAACTACTTATTTTCCTTCCTTATATTCTGGTTCCTTTTTGTGGTAGGTATGCCGGTTGTCGGTAATAAGATCGGCGGAAGCGTTGATCGCTCGCCGGCTCAAAAAGCTGGCTTACAGGCGGGAGACAGAATTTTAGAGATTAATCGGTCGAATGTTAAAGAGTGGTTTGATATCCAGACAGCGATAAGTGTTTCACGGGGAAGTTTAAATTTTTTAATCGAAAGGGACGGCAAGGAGTTTAATCTGCAGTTAACGCCGGAACTTATGGATGGATACAATGTGTATGGGAATAAAACAGAGCAGCGTAAGATCGGTATTTATCCCGGCGATGATAACTACATAGCAAAATATAATTTTTTTCCTGCCGGCGCTAAGGCAGCAGAAAAAATGGCTAAGCTTACGGCCTTTATCGTAAGAGGTTTTTACGGTTTGATTTCCGGCAGCCTTTCTTTTAGAGAGACCGCTGGCGGGCCCATCGCCATATACACGATAGCGTCAAAAACAATCCCTTATGGACCGATAGCAGTGCTTAATTTTGTCAGCCTTATTGGTGTTAGCCTGGCAATAGCTAATTTACTGCCGATACCGGTACTTGACGGCGGGCATCTTTCCGTTTTTCTTGTTGAGAAATTAATCCGGCGGCCGATTAGCGAACGGGCAGAAAATGTTTTAACCCGTATTGGTTGGTCTGTTCTAAGTCTGCTTATGGTTTTTATTTTTTATAACGATATCATGGAGCTATTGAAGCCTTTGTTTAAGATAGGATAAGAAAAAGGTAATGAGAGAAGAAATCCCTACTGCTAAAAGACGGAATACAGCCGCGGTTTCTATCGGAACTTTACCGGTTGGCGGCAAAAATCCGGTAAGAGTCAAAGGTATGATAAAAAGTCCGATAAGTGATTTTAACCGGGTTCTAGGTGAAGCAAAGCGATTACAAAAGGAAGGAGTGGAAGCATTGCGTATTGCCGTTAAAGATAAAACCGCTGTTTCAGTCGCTTTGCGGCTTAAAGAGAGGAAAATAACCGTTCCCCTTGTTGCCGATATTCACTTTGACTACCGTCTTGCACTCTTAGCGATGGATAAAGGATTTGATGCCATACGCCTTAATCCGCTTAATATCAGCAAGGCCGATCAGGTAAGGCAAATTGTGCGTGAAGCAAAAAGGCGGAGAATGTCAATACGCGTCGGTGTTAATTCCGGCGGTTTTAGGAAGGATTTCTCTAAAGCGGGATTATTAGCGCAAGAGATGGTAGAGGCGGCAGTAAAATATATTAAACTGTTTGAGAAGGAAGGTTTTTTTGATACAATAGTTTCATTTAAATCTGCTGATGTCCAGGCGACTATTTTAGCAAACCGAAGATTTGCTAAACAGTTCGATTACCCATTGCATATTGGGATAACGGCGGCCGGCCCTTTTCTGGAGGCAATCGTGAAGTCTTCTGTCGGGGTTGGTATCTTGCTTGGTGAAGGTATGGGAGATGTTATCAGGGTTTCTTTAACCGCCCCTTCTTTTTGGGAGGTGCGGGTCGCGCGCCATATACTGCAATCTTTGAGTATAAGGCAGTTTGTGCCGGAAATTATCTCCTGTCCGACATGTTCGCGCTGTGAAGTTGATTTGAGTAAAATAGTTAATCAGTTTAAAAAGAATATGGGAAAATCTCAGGTTAAAGATATGCCGTCTAAGATAGCGATTATGGGATGTGTGGTTAATGGCCCGGGAGAGGCCTGTCAGGCGGATATCGGTGTCGCTTTTGGCAATAACAAAGCGGCTATTTTTAGAAAGAATAAGATATTGGCTTGGACGGACGAAGATGAAATTGTTCCTGATTTGATCTCTATGCTGGAAAAAGGAGCATGGCGATAGAAGATCAAAAGGCAAAGATCAAAATGGCATATTAAAATGCAAAAATATTTGTTTATTGATTTCGCATCAAGTGTCACGTAACGCGTCGCAGGGAACAGTGGCAGAGGAATACTACCCCGATATATTATTTTGCTTTTTTAATTGATAATCAAGATGGCTGGTTAGTAGTCGATCGGATTGGATAGATTTAAAGCGTTCGCTAGGAGCTAAATGCAGACAAGGGAGTAAAGCAATGTTTTATTCAAAAATGTTCATACCGACATCGCGAGAAGATCCAAAAGATGCCGAATGCGCTAGCCATAAGTTGGGTTTAAAAGCGTCATTGCTTTTTATGTATTCGGCTGGCATTTACGCCTATCTTCCTTTAGGTTTACGAGTCCTTTCAAAAATCGAAGATATTATCCGTAAACGCATGAATGAACATGGCGCTTGCGAGCTTTTTATGCCGGCTTTACAGCCGCTTGAGATATGGAAGCAGACCGGCCGCGATAAAGTGCTAGAAGATGTCATGTTTACTTTTAAAGATAGAAAAGGGAGAATCCTTTGTCTTGGCCCGACGCACGAGGAAGCAGTTACGGAAATCGTGAAAAGATTCGTAACGTCTTATAAGCAGCTCCCTTTAATTCTTTATCAAATACAGACAAAGTTTCGCGATGAGATCCGGCCGCGGTTTGGCCTCATACGTAGTTGTGAATTTGTCATGAAAGATGCCTATAGTTTCGATCTCGATCAAGACGGTTTGAATAGAAGTTATGATAAGATGTTCACCGCTTACAACACTGTCTTTAATGATTGCGGTGTTAGTTTTGTGATCTCTGAGGCTGATTCCGGCGCTATGGGGGGGTCTGTTTCTCATGAATTTATGGTGGCGGCCGATATCGGAGAAGATATTCTTTATTCGTGTTCTGTTTGCGGCACGTATTTTAAACAAGATGGCAAATGCAGTAATTGTAAAAATAAATTAGAAGAGTCACGCATGATCGAAGTCGGCCATGTCTTTAAATTAGGGGCAAAATATTCCCAGACCCAAAACGCCTGTGTTCTTGATTCTTTAGGCAGACGGATACCAGTGATAATGGGTTGTTACGGCATAGGCGTCAGCCGGCTTATCTCGGCGATAATTGAACAGAATCACGATGACCGCGGTATTATCTGGCCTAAAGGGGTGAGCCCTTTTGATGCCGCTTTATTGCTTCTCGAGAGAGATAACGATTATCTTTATCAGGAAGCCTTTAGTTTATACGAAAACCTTTCTCGCGAGAGGTTCGATATACTTTTTGATGACCGCGGCGAAGGGCCGGGCGTAAAATTTAACGATGCATATCTAGTCGGCTCGCCGTTTATAATCATTATCGGCAAGCGTTTCCTTAAAGAAAAGAAGTTTGAGTTGGAAGTGCGCCGTAACGGCGAGAAGAAAGAGTTTACAAAAGACCAGTTGATAAATTTTTTAAAAGACCAGCATGACAAATGAGAGTGCGATTATAATTAAGGAAAAAGTCGAATATGTCGTTGGCCGGTTTGGCCTAGAGATGGTTGATTTTGCCATTATCGGACAAGGCAGTATTAAGATAATTCGCGTTCTAGTTGATTATCCTCGCGGGGGAGTAACTGTTGATAAATGTTCCTGTTTAAACCGGGCAGTTTTTTCTATGATCGAGCAGGAGGGATTGTTGGAGGGTAGTTATACTGTTGAGGTTAACTCTCCCGGGTTAAACCGTCCGCTTAAGGAGGAAAAGGATTTCCTCCGGGCCAAGGGCAGGAGAATAGAGGTATGGCTTAAGGAGCCTTTGGCGGATAAGAGCTATCTTGAAATTACCGTTTCTGACTGCAAAAACAATAGTGTTGTGGCAGAGATAGAAAATAATGTTATTCGCATCCCTTTTAAATTAATTAAGGCTGCCAAGCATAAAATAGAGATATAATTTGTTTATTGATAAAGGGACAATATTTTTGATTTAGAGGAGGTTTAATAGAATGAACAGAGAATTTCTAAGTATGCTGGAACAGTTAGAGAGAGAAAAGGGTATTAAGAAAGAGGTGCTTCTTGAGGCGGTGACGCATGCTCTCACTATCGCAGCCAAAAAGATCTGTAAGATCAGCCTGTCCGATGTGGAGGTGGAAACGAGGGTAGAGATTGATGTTCAGAAAGGAGACATCCGTGTCTTTGTCGCTGATAAAGAGATTCAGTCGCGAGAGTTCGGCCGTATCGCCGCCCAGACTGCCAGGCAGGTAATAATTCAGAAAATTCGCGAGGCGGAAAAAGAAAAGGTTTATGATGAGTTCAAAGATAAGATTGGCGATATAGTAGGGGGGGTTGTTTATCGCCTTGAGAAAAAAGCCGTTATCCTCGATATTTTAGGAAGGGCGGAGGGGATTATTCCCAACTCTTTTTTATCGCCGTTGGATTCTTTCCGTTTGGGAGAGCGGGCCAAAGCTTATGTTTGTGAAGTAAAAAAAGAGAAAGGACCTCAGATAATCCTTTCACGAAAACACGAAGGGTTAGTTAAGAAGCTGTTTGAACTGGAGGTTCCCGAAATATATGAGGGTATTGTTGAGATAAAGGCGATTTCACGCGAGGCGGGTGAACGTACAAAAATCGCTGTTTGTTCGAAAGATGAAAAAGTTGATTGTGTGGGAGCCTGCGTAGGCATACGCGGTTCACGCGTTAAAAATATTATTGAAGAGTTAAGAGGCGAAAAAATAGATATTGTGAGGTGGAGTGAAGATATAAAGGAGTTTATTAAAGCCGCTTTAGCGCCGGCAGTTGTCAGTAAAATTGAAATAGACCGCGAAAGCCGGCGGGCAAAGGTTCTCGTAGCCAACGACCAGCTGTCATTAGCGATTGGCAGAAAAGGCCAGAATGTCCGATTGGCTTCTAAATTGATTGTATGGGAAATTGACGTGCGTTCTAAAGAAGTCTTGCAAGAAGAGACTAAAAAGCTTTCTCAGCTAAAAAGTATCGGCAAGAAAATCGCCGCCGTCTTGGTCGACGCCGGCTATCGCGATCTTGGGACGATTGCTAAAGCCAGGGAAGAAAATTTGTGTAAACTCAAAGGCCTTGGCAAAAAGAAGGCAGAAAGTATAATCGAAGAGGCAAAAAAGAATATTAAGGAAAAACAGGGATAAGGTTGGGAGCTATGTAATTTATTATAAGATTGAGCGTTAAGTTAAGAAAGGCTGTAGGTGCGAGATGAGGATATATGAATTGGCAAAAGAAATCGGCATGGATTCTAAAGAGCTGCTGGAACGGCTTAAGAAGCTCAATTTTCCTGTAAAAAATCATATGTCAAGTGTTGATCCAGCGACAGCAGAAATAATAAAACATGAGATTGATGATATTCAAAGAAAAGAAATAGAGATCAACGTCATAGAGGTTAATTTTCCTATTTCAGTTAAAGATTTATCGGTTAAACTTTCTAAAAAACCTTCCGAGATTCTAAAGGTATTAATGCAAAAAGGTAAGTTTTTTAGTATAAATTATAACCTCGAAGAAGGATTGGCTTCCGAAATAGCTTATATGTACAAAGTTAATCTAAGGAAAAAAATCAGTGTTGAAGAGCAAATTCTTAATGTCAAAGATGAAGACATGGAGAAAAGGGCGCCGGTAGTTACTCTTATGGGGCA
>JBDRDG010000079.1:0-3124 GCA_043821045.1 Candidatus Omnitrophota bacterium
CGTGCAGGAAATATAACACCATGCGCGATATGCAGTATTCAATAAGTATCACACAACAAATGAAGCTCCGCGGGCTATCCCGAAATACAGGGATCCCGCGACAGCATTATATAAAAAAATACAGGAAAGAGGAAAAGCCCACAGTTTTCTACATTCGCTACGCGCCAAGCAGCTTCTCCCGAGTATTCCTCGGGAGAATCCCGACCACGCTTTCATCCGCGGCAATAGACCTCAGGTGTGTCGCGTCGGGATAAATAATGCAGATTGTTGTTTTACATTTTAATTTATACTTAAAGTAATAAAAGACATGTGATTATTGTAGATAGGGTTAAGGTTTTTTCGACGGATTTTTGTTACGAAGGGAGGTGTTGTATGGTAAAGGCTTTTTTTAGAATTTTGTTTGTTGGTTTTAGTGTAAGTATTTTTTTTATTTCCACGAGCATTATCAGCAAGGCAGAAGTGCCGCCTGTTGTCAGCGGTAAAGTTAAAGTCCGCTGGCTGGGGCACGGCTCTGTGATGTTAACTTCTCCTACCGGCAAGGTAATATTGGTTGATCCTTGGTTAAGTACCAAGCCTAATACACCGGTGGAGTTCCTTAATCCCGCCGAGGCTTTTGAGAAAGTCGATGTTGTTTTAATTACCCACGGCCATGTGGACCACTATATGCCCGATGATTTGACCGCGATTGTTACGCGTTATAATCCAAAGGTTTTTTGCGTATGGGAATTATCCCTGCTTATAAAAAACAGGATTCCAAACGTTAATCTAGGAAATTTTGAGATGGCTAATGTGGGCAACGCGTATACATATGAGGGTATTACATTTAGCATGGTTAGTGCCGCGCATACATCTGACGCGCAGTATACCGATTTTAGCGCTAAACCCGATCCGGCGGCGGGCAATGCCATTGGTTACATAATTGAATTTGAGAATGGTTTTATCGTATATGCTGCCGGTGATACCGGCCTTATGGCTGACATGAAGATTGTTATCGGCGATTTCTATAAGCCTGATTTAGCTATACTTCCTATTGGGGGAGTTTTTACTCTCGGACCGAAAGAAGCCGGTTACGCCTGCAGTTTAATCAGGCCGGATTACGTAATCCCGGTGCATTACCAGACTTTTCCCGTCCTTACCCAGGATACCGGTGAGTTTGAAAAGTTTGTGGCTGAATACGCGCCGCGGACTAAAGTGATCCCATTGAAGACAGGAGAAGAAAGACAGTTCTAAACCAGATTTTTTTAAGCGGTAAATTCTATCGGTAGGGTTTTATGCCCCGCCGATTTTTCAGAGTGTTAAGAACTGATTCGTCGACAGAAGTCGTTGAGGTTCATTAAAATACCAGTATTGAATAAATAAAAACTATGGCCGGCAATAAAAACGCTGACAGTTTTACTAAAAGCGGAATATTTTTTAAAATAAGCTTTCCGGTAATTTTATTGTTAACTTTGTCAATAGGTTTAACTACTTTATTAGGCATACAGAATCAGACACAAATCATGATTGACGCTTTGGTCGAGAAGAATAAAATTCTTATTGATCAGATTTCCTCTTCCATTGAAACCGATTTTTCTACTTTCAACTGGCTGGGGGTCGTCCAGAGGGTTGAGAAAATTACGGAAATCAAAGATGTGGTATATTGCATGATTGTTAAGCCCGACGGCACGGTTTATCTTTCAAGCGATAAAGAGATGGTTGGGCATACAATTAATGATCCGGCGATAGGGACAGAAATACCGGTGATTAAAGACGGTTTCTGGGAGAAGAGAGGTGAAAACATTAAGATTATGGTCCAGCCTTTAAGCAGTACGAGTTTAGTACTGTCGGAAACAAAAGGGAGAAAACACTGGACCCTTTGGCTGGCGATTTCCTTAAAAAACGTAGAGAAGGCCATAGAACATGTTTTATACAGCAATATGGGAATAGGTGGCCTTATTATCATTGTCGGCGGACTGTTGAGCTTTTACCTGGCGCGTAGTATTACAAAACCGATTAAACAGCTGACAAATATCGCGCAAATCATCGCAAAGGGTGATTTGAATCAGACAATCAATATGAATACGAGAGATGAAATCGGCGATTTGGCCCATTCGTTTAACCAGATGACCTTTTATCTTAAAGAGTCACGTGAGGAGATTGAGAAATACAGCCAGTCTCTCGAGCGTATGGTTGAAGAAAGGACAAAGCAGCTTGAGAATACGCAGTATCAGCTTATTCAGTCGGCAAAGATGGCTGCCGTAGGTCAGTTGGGAGCGGGTGTAGCCCACGAATTAAACAATCCCTTGGGAGGAGTGTTGGGGTATTCTCAGTTTATTCTGGATAAATTGAAGAAACCCGATTTTAGCATAGATGATTTTAAAGCCTGCCAAAGATACATAGAGTATATTGAAAAAGAGTCCAGGCGCTGCAAGGAGATAGTGAGCAACCTCCTTAAGTTCTCCCGCCGGCCGATCGCGCCCCACCCGGAACTTTTGGATATATGTAATGTTATTGAAGAAACCTTAGCCTTTACCAATTATCAGTTGAAAACCAAAGATATAAATGTCATAAAAGATTTTAGTGAAACGGCAAATGTATTAGTTGTTTCTAATCAGTTTCAGCAGGTTTTTACAAACATCATATTAAACGCCCAGCAGGCCATGTCCAACGGCGGTGAATTAAGGATAAAAGTTTATAATTTAGTTGACGAAAATACGGGAGAGCCTAAAGAGGTTAAAGTCGAGTTTAGCGATATCGGCTGCGGTATTTCTGAGGAGAATCTTAGCAAAATATTTGAGCCTTTTTTTACAACCAAGGGGAAAGAGAAAGGCACGGGCTTGGGGTTATCGGTTATTTATGAGATAATACAGGAGCATAAGGGAAGTATAGATGTAACCAGTGAGGTCGGTAAAGGAAGTAATTTCATTATAACCTTACCGGCCGCCAGAGCATAAATAAGGAGTTGACATGGGGGATGAAAAGTTAAAGATATTAGTCGCTGATGATGAAGAAATCATGCGCCGGCTGCTTACCGATATTCTCGAAGAAGAAGGTTATAATGTTATTTCTGTGGCAGACGGCAAACAAGCGGAAGATAGGGCAAAAGAGGAATTTTTTAATATCGCTTTCCTCGACGTGCACATGC
>JBDRDG010000080.1:0-2136 GCA_043821045.1 Candidatus Omnitrophota bacterium
GCCAAAATAACCGCGACTGAATTGGAAATTTTTTTCATATTCAACTAAAGAAATTTTACAGGTTAATATCTCCCTGCCAACAATATACTACTCTGCAGTTACGGTAACGCTTAAAAAATCAAACATCAAAAATCAAAGATAAAAATGACAGAATGAATCCACTCCCCGGGCTATCCCGAAATATCGGGATCCCGCAACACCATTATATAAAAAAACATAGGAAAGCGGGAAAGCCCGGGGTTTCCTAAATCTCCTCGCATTCATCCCCGGCTTGACCCCGAGACTTCGCCCGGGACAAGAAGCCGGGGATTTCTGCGTATCGATTAAAATGCAAAGAGCGTAATGCACAGATTCTTTTGCAGCACTAAATACTTTTTGAATTTTTGCTTTGTCATTTTGATGCTTCGATTATACTCAGCATCAATCCTGAGTAAAGTCGAAGGATTGATTTTTGACCTTTGCATTTTGCATTATAAAATGTAGACGTAACCGCTATGCGATTCGTTATCCTAACCGTTTTTATCCTTTATCTTTAATTCCCTATATTTAGCGTAACTGATTATCTGGTAGAAAGAAGAAAGATAAGCGACCATAAAACCGGTAAATCCGTCACGAAAACCCTGCTTCAGGAAAAAAATCCTGATGAAACGGTCAACTGTCCGCCACAAAGCGTGGCCTAAATTCATTTTATAACGCCCTTTTTTGGAATCTTTAAGGGACAACTTGTACCACTTTAAGGCCTCAAGACCGGTCTGTTTATTTGTCTTACTCACAAAATCTTCCCAATTTCTATAACTGTAATGGATAACGTCATTCTTCAGGTGGCCGCATTCGCCTTGGATAAAAATACGCGGATGGACTTCGACTTCCTCATAGAGGAATTTGTCCTTTCTAAATAGTTTGACTTTGGGGCCGGGATACCACCCTCCCCAGCGTATCCAGCGGCTTCCAATATATGTCCGAAACGGCATGTCAAAACAAACATATTCGGTATCGGATAATATTATCCGCTTAATTTCGTCTTTAAGCCCATCTGTGGAGCGCTCATCAGCATCAACGCTGAATACCCACTTGTTTTTTGCCTGGGCGTAAGCCCAATTCCTGTGTTTACCTTCTATGTCCATCTTCCTCACCAATACTTTCGCTCCCAGCTCTTGCGCCAATCGCCTTGTATTATCGGATGACTGATCATCAACAACAATTACTTCATCAGCCCAGGCAACGACAGCCTTTAGACAATCCTCGATTCGCGTCTCTTCGTTCTTGGTTAAAATAACGACGCTCAAAGGGGTACTACTCATATTTTTTATACCTCTTAATTAGAACAATATCACACATCGATACCTTTTTCCTTAAAGAAACTTTCGAATGCAGCCAACACATACGCGATCATCTCTTGATTCAGCCCGGGATAAACGCCGATCCAAAAAAGGCCGTTCATGACTGAATCGGTATTCTTAAGGCTCCCTGCCAAACGGCATTTAATATCCTTATAGGCCGGCTGACGCAGGAGATTACCGCCGAAAAGCATCCGGGTCGCTATCTTCTTTTCTTCCAGATAATCGACAATATCTTGTCGCGTAAAAGGAGCCTCTTTCTTTACAAGAAGAGGGAAACCAAACCAGCTAGGATGGGAATTGTCTGCCGCCTGAGGGAGAATAAAAAAATCCTCGAATTTCTTAAAGCGATTATAAAAAAAAGAAAAATTATTTCTTCGTTTCTCAATAAACAAAGGCAGTTTATCAAGTTGGGCCAACCCTATCGCCGCCTGTAAATCAGTAAGTTTCAGATTATAGCCGATGTGGGAATAAACGTATTTATGGTCATAACCTAAAGGCAGCCGGCCGAACTTTCGCAAAAAGCGTTTATTACAAGTGTTATCTTTCCCCGGCGGACAGAAACAGTCACGTCCCCAGTCACGTAAAGAAACGATTATTTTCTTTAATAAGGGTTGGTCAGTAAAAACAGCGCCGCCTTCTCCTGTAGTTATATGGTGAGCGGGATAAAAACTGCCGGTAGAGATGTGGCCGAAGGAACCGGTGGGTTTTCCCCTGTATTTAGAGCCTAAAGCGTCACAATTATCTTCAATAAACCAGAGTTTATATTTTCTAACCAGCTTTAAAATCCTGTCTAAAT
>JBDRDG010000081.1:0-3476 GCA_043821045.1 Candidatus Omnitrophota bacterium
GTGCGCGCCCCCTGGGCTATGCCGGTTGAGCTTTCAATATAACTTGTTATAGTGGAAGTTCCCAGGCAGGTTCCCACTACTGTTCCGACCGCGTCGCTTAGAAGAGCGCCGCGCGCTTTGGGGAGTTTACCTTCTTTTATAAACCCCGCTTCTTGCGATACTCCGATTAAAGTGCCTACGGTATCAAACAGGTCTAAGAAGAAAAGGGTAAAAATAACCCCGATCATATTGATATTTAAGGCGCCGATTATGTCCAGTTTCAAAAACGTTGGCGTAATCGATGAAGGTCTGCCGATAATACCGTGGAATTGCGCCATGCCCGATGAGAGAGCCACGGCAGTATTTATTATTATGCCGATAAGAATCGCGCCTTTTACCTTTAGGCTCATAAGAATAGAGATAACGGTTATTCCAAAAAGAGAGAGTAATACGTAAGAGCTTTTGATATCGCCTAAGCCGATGAGAGTGCCGGGAGCCTGGACGATCAAGCCCGACCACTCCAAGCCTATAAGGGCAATAAGAAGGCCTATCCCGACGGCGATGGCGTTTTTAAGCGAAGAAGGCACAGCATTGATTAATTTCTCGCGCAGGCCGAAAAAGGCGAGAATTATAAATAAGGCGCCGGAGATAAAATTCGCTCCCAGGGCGACAGGCCAGGATATACCCATGCCAAGGCAGATAACATAGGCGAAATAAAAGTTGTGTCCCATGCCCGGGGCAAGGGCAATAGGGTAGTTAGCCAGGAATGCCATCAGAATTGTCGCTATGGCTGATCCTAAACAGGTAGCAATGATTACGGCGTCTTTATCCATGCCGCAGGCGGACAATACCGCCGGCTGGACGAATATTATATAAGACATCGTTATAAAGGTGGTAAAACCGCCGATTATCTCTTGTTTAATATTTGAACCGGAAGATTTTATTGAGAATATGTTTTCTATTACTTTTACCATTCCTTTAGTTTAGTAAGTTAACGAAGTTAACAGAGTTTATGTAGTTCACTTTGTAAAATCCGTAAATCTTAAACTCGGTAACCCTCAAGGGTATTATAATATTTTTATTCTATCCGGCAACTATTTTTGGTACAATGATAACAAAATGAGCGTGATAAACTGGATTTTTCTTTTATTAACCATACTTTGCTGGGGCGTAACTCCGATTATTGAGCGTTACGCCTTAAATACGGTTAAACCTTTAGACGGCCTTTTTATCCGCAGTGCCGGGGTTTTTGTGATTTTTCTCGTTTTTTTCGTCCCCACGGGAAGGGCAAAAGTTGTTTTTGACCTGCCGATTAAAAGCATTGTTTTTTTTCTGATCAGCGGCGCCTTAGCCGGTTTTTTAGGAATGTATTTTTACTTTCACGTCCTGCGGGCGAACCCCTCTTCTAAAATTGTCCCGTTAACGGCAACATATCCTTTAATTACGATGTTTCTCAGCGTGGCATTTCTGAGAGAGGATTTTAGCTGGCAGAGGGTAGCGGGCACAATACTTATTATTATCGGAATATTTCTGGTTAAGTAATAAACTGTTTCCCTAATGGCCGAACATATTTCTATTAAGAAAAATAAGAACAAAAAATCCGCCGACGCCGATTTTATGCTAAACGCCCTGCGGTTGGCAGGTATAGCCTTTGATAATGATGAAGTTCCTGTAGGCGCGGTGGTTGTGCGTGAAAATAAGGTGATTGCTAAAGGCTATAATCAAGTCGAGCTCTTATCCGACCCTACCGCCCATGCCGAGATTTTAGCGCTTACGTCTGCCTGCGCCCACATTAAATCAAAGTGGCTAGAGAATTGCACCTTATACGTTACGATTGAACCCTGCGCTATGTGCGCCGGCGCGTTAATCTTATCGCGAATTAGCCGGGTGGTCTTCGGCGCGGCCGACCCGAAAACCGGCGCTTTCGGATCAAAGACAGACGTTAATAAGTTAGGCTTAAACCACAAGATAAAAGTTAAAAAAGGCGTGCTGGAAAAGGAATGTGCGGAGATCATAAGAGAATTTTTTAAAAATAAAAGGAGGCGGCCGGCTAAAGATGCGACTTGGAAAAGTTCTCAGGATTAGAATGGATGTTGTCAAAAGTTTTATGGGGAAGGTATGAAATAACCAAGATACAAGAGACAATAACCAAACAATACCCAATGACCAAAATCCAATAACCAAACAGAAACTTGATTCGTGATAATGTTGGTGATTGATTATTGGTGATTGGGATTTGTTTGTATCTTGTTTCTTGGTTATTGGTTATTTAGACTCCAATAATTTTGACAATACGTTAAAATAAAAAAGGGGGTGTAATGGAGTGGAATAGTCAAGAAAAGAGAAAATCTCCCCGTCTGGAATTCCCCTGCAAGATAACAATTTTTAATAAGAAGCAGATGTTATCTTCTCATACTGAAGATATCAGCAGGGGAGGCATGAAGGTTATTTTAGAAGAAAAAATAGATGTCTCGACCGATGTCCACATCGATATCTTTTTGACAAAAGATAAACATATACAGTGTTCCGGAAAGGTTAAATGGGTAAAAGATATCGGGATAGCGGTTCAACCCAATATGTTTGAAACCGGCATCGCTTTTGATAAGGTAAGTGAAATCAGCAATTTGTATATTGAGGATTTAATTGCTGTGATTTCCGCGAGAAGGAAGACCGAAAGAAAAAAATAATTAATTTTATCCCTTTACGGTTATTTAATTGCCTTTGACTAACGGGGACCGCGGCAGTATCATTTATTTAGAGGCTTTAAAACAGGCTTTTAGTGAGATTTATCCTCCTGCGTAGAAACTTGAAGCCTTTGGGCCGGATGGAATCCATTTTATGTTAATTCGTTGAGGTAAAGGGGGTAAAAATGGAGTGGAATGGCCGGGAAAAAAGGCGGTCGCCTCGAATCGTATTTCCCTGTAAGATAAAAGTTTTTAATAAAAAAGAGATATTTTCTTCTCATACCGAAAATATCAGTTTCTGGGGCCTGCGGGTTATTTTAGAAGAAAAGATAGCTGTTTCGACTGATGTCCATATCGATATCTTTTTAACAAGAGATAAATCGATAAAATGTTCTGGGAAAATAAAATGGGTAAAAGATATCGGCGTGACGGCCGAACCGAACATGTTTGAAACCGGGATTTCCTTTGAAACCCTAAGCGATATATCGAGAATGTATATAGAGGATTTATTGGCGATAATTTCATATAAAAAAGAGATCGAAGAAGATGAGTAGTTTTTATCCCGATGCCAGAAGACTACGAGCATGCCTGTGGATGAATGGCGGTTTCTTGGTGTGGAGTAAGGAATAAAACCTTTGAATAACTGCTTCATACCAAGGAACCCTGCAGGGAAAAATCACCTGTATATTATTCAGGGTTTCTGTCATAGGGATTTCCCGAGAGAATACTCGGGACAGGCCGCCCCACGTGCTAACGTGGGAAGGAATCTCGACAAAATTGTAGGGACCATGTGCATGCACGTGGGGCTCCATC
>JBDRDG010000082.1:0-2251 GCA_043821045.1 Candidatus Omnitrophota bacterium
CCACGTAACGATAGCTTATGTTTACAATGTCGGAAGCGATCAGACGCCCCCATGGCGTTAAAGGCCTCTTTGTCACCTGAAAGGAAACGCTCAACAAACTCTTTTATCGCTTCTTCTTTATAAATCAGCATTGGTTTCGCCTAAGCAATAACTGTCTTATTATCAAAAACCATTTAGGAAATGTCCTCTTGCCCCCTTTTTTCCATCCACTGCTTAATCGCTTCGTAACCTTGCGGATCCTGCTTTTTTAATTCTTCTAACATGCTCTTTATATGACTGTTTCTTCGCTGCCGCATTTCCTCGCACTGGGCAGGATTATCTTGGCATATCTTTTCCATTTTCTTCTGGCGCATATGTTTTCGTTTAGCAATTGTCTTTTCGAACTCCTGAGGATGGCTTTTCTTTAGTTTTTCCAGACGCTGGCGCATACGTTTATGGGCGTGCTGGCGAAGACGGCTAAATTTTTCCGGATCGCTTTCTCTTATATTTTCCAACTCCTCTTTTTTGGCGTTTATTTTCTCTTCGATAAGAGAGTGAAATTTCTTAGGATCCTGCCGGCGTAAGGCGATTAACTCTTCTTTCTCCTCTTGAGAAAGAAGCTCAAAAAGAAGTTCTTTTGTTATATTATGGCGTTTTTCTCCATACTGCCCTTTTGAAACCATTTTCCTATCGGCTCTATCCTCATGTTTTTCCCCCTCGGCCCATTTATGCCTAAACTGTTTTTGGCCTTGCTGCCTGATTCGGTGATATTTTTCCGAATCGATCAGTTTAAGACTTTCCAGCTCTACTTGTTTTTCCTCTATTTTTTGTTCAATAATACGGCGGGCTTGATTCGGATCTTGTCTATGCAAGGAAACTAACTGATCCTTCTCCTCTTGACTGAGAGATTGGAAAACAAGCTTTTTTACCAGGGTCTTATCGGCCGCGGCCTTGGCGGCTTCCCCTACAATACGTTTATACTTTTCCGAGTCTTCTTGTTTAAGTTTAGAAAGGTACTCGCGCTGTGCCTTGAGTTTCACCGTAACAGCTTCTTTAAACTCGACGGGATTTTCCCGGCGCAAAGCCTCTAAGGCTTCTTTTTCTTCCTGAGAAAGCGTTTCAAAAACAACGCTATAGTTAAGGTAACCATGCCTTGCCTGGCCCTTACTCATTGTTCCTTCCTCTCTACCCTCCTCATTTAAAAACATATCCCGGTCAAAGCCTTTCTGGGCCCAAGACAGCCGGCCAATTCCTAAAAGGGCTATCGCCGCCAAGGAAACAACGGTTATTTTTAAAATGATATTTTTCTTCATATCGCACCTCCTTCGTTCACCAAATTAGACGCTAAAGGAGAGGAAAAAGTCTACAAAATATTTAATAAATTAGGTGGGGTGTCTTTTCTACCGGAAAATATTTTGTCTTAGTTAAGACAAAATGCCGCCTATTTTTTATTGCCATAGAACATAAGGCTGAGGGCTTCCTGACGCGTCTTAGGGTTTCTTCTAAAACTGCCCCGCACGACCGAAGTAGTAGTAATCGCCCCGGCTCTTTTTACTCCCCGCATCGACATGCAAAGATGTTCGGCTTCAATCACGACCATTACACCCTTTGGTTTTAACTGCTTCATAATCACATCGGCGATTTCGGTAGTAAGCCTCTCCTGTACCTGCAGGCGGCGTGAAAAAATGTCTACGACTCTGGCCAATTTGCTCAAGCCGGTTATCTTTTTATCGGGTATATAGGCGACATGGGCTTTGCCGATAAAAGGGAGAAGGTGATGTTCGCAAAGAGAATACAAAGGCACATCTTTTAAAAGAATGATTTCATCGTGCTTCTGTTCTAAAACAACCTCCAGCTCTTTGTAAGGATCCTGCCACTGGCCATATAAAACTTCTTCGTACATATTGGCCACGCGCCGCGGGGTTTGAGCGATATCTTTCCTTGTCATATCTACCCCGATACCTTGTAAAATAAGTCTCACGCCTCTCGCGATTTTCTTCTTATCCATATTGCCTCCTTATTATTATATATACTAAAAACAGAGGTCAGAAGTCAGAAGACAGAAATCAGATAATATTATATTCTGTGTTCTGTTTTCTGCCGTCTGTCATCTGATATCAAAACTCACTTTCCGATGCAAAACGAACTGAAAATGCGCGATAAAATCTCCTCGCTTGCCGTTTCGCCGGATAACTTAGATAAATCATCCAGGGCCGGCTTTAAGGAAAAACTAACGTAATCGGCCGAATAACCCTTTTTAATAAAGCCTAAA
>JBDRDG010000083.1:0-2893 GCA_043821045.1 Candidatus Omnitrophota bacterium
CCAAAGAATCCGCTATGGCTAAATTATTTGCTTCCGATGTTGCAATGAAGGTAACTACAGATGCAGTTCAAATTTATGGCGGTTATGGTTATATGCGCGATTATCCGGTTGAGAAATTCATGCGTGACGCCAAAATAACCCAGATTTATGAAGGTACAAACCAGATCCAACGCAGCATTATCGCTGCGAATTTAATCAAAGAATCATTGGCGGCTTCAAAAAAATAGGAAAACCATGAACATAATTGTTTGTATAAAGCAAGTTCCGGATACAACCGATGTGCGTATCAATCCCGAAACCAACACGTTGGTTCGGGAAGGGGTAAAGTCAATAATTAATCCCTTTGATATGTATGCGATTGAAGAAGGTTTAAGATTAAAGGAAAAATTCGGCGGTAAAGTCACAATTATTACTATGGGGCCGCCCCAGGCCGAAGCGGCATTGAGAGAAGCGATATCTTTAGGGGCGGATGAAGCCATACTTTTATCCGACCGCGCTTTTGCCGGCAGTGACACTTTAGCTACGAGTTACGCTCTGGCTATGGCGATAAAATATATCGGTGATTTTGATATTATTATCTGCGGTAAACAAGCGATTGACGGGGATACCGCACAGGTAGGGCCGGGAATTTCCGTATGGCTGGATATCCCGCAGGTCGCCTTTGTTAAGAAGATTGAAGAGGTTACAGAAGACGGCGTAAAGAAAATATTTAAGGTAGAAAGAATGGTTGAAGAGGGATACGAAATTGTTGAATTGCCCCTGCCTTGCCTGCTAACGGTGGTTAAGGAAATAAACGAACCCAGGATGCCGTCGTTGAAAGGGATGATGCGCGCGAAGAAGGCCGAAATTTTAAAATGGACGGCGGAAGATATCAAGGCCAATGTGAAAAACATCGGCTTGGACGGCTCACCGACACAGGTGGTGCGTATTTTTACGCCGCCGATAAGGCAAGGCGGACAGATTTTAACCGGGTCAGAAGAAGAAGTTGCCGCGAAACTTGCCGAACTCTTAAAAGAAGAGATCGGGTAAATAAGGAAAAACAGTTATGGCGATTGAAATATTACAAGATAAATGCGTTGGTTGCCGGTTATGTCTTAAATCTTGTCCTTATGACGCGCTGGAAATGGTCAATAACATTGCCGTGATTAAAGATAACTGTATCCAATGTGGCGCATGCGTAGAAAGCTGCAAATTTGACGCCATAATTTTAAGAAAACGCGAAGAGGTAAACGCCGAAGAGGATAATTTTAAAGATATATGGGTTTTTGCGGAGCAAAAAAAAGGAAATATTCAATCGGTGGTATATGAACTTCTAGGTGAAGGTAAAAAACTTGCCAGGAAAAGAAATCAGAAATTAGCTGCCGTGCTTTTGGGCGCAAAAATAAAAAGTGAGGCGAAAAAATTAATTGAGCGCGGCGCGGATAAAGTATACCTGATAGAGGCGGCAGAGCTTAAAAATTACCAGGCCGAGATTTATTCAAATGTATTAACAAAACTTATTCGGGACTATAAACCGGAAATTGTTTTGACCGGTGCGACAGCTATGGGCCGCTCGCTTATTCCCAGGGTTGCCGTGGAACTCAGGACCGGACTTACCGCGGATTGTACCGCGCTGGATATTGATGAAGAAAAGGGGATATTACTGCAGACGCGTCCGGCTTTCGGCGGCAATATTATGGCCACAATTATCTGCCCGCACCGGCGTCCGCAAATGGCCACGGTCCGGCATAAGGTTATGAAAGAAGCGGAAATTAGTTCTGCTTGCAAAGGTGAAATAATCGCTTTAAACCCTAAAGAGTTTTCTTTTAAGAGCCGGGCAAAGCTTATCGATATTGTGGAAGAACTTGAAGAAACGGTTAATCTGACCGAAGCGGATATTATTGTTTCCGGGGGAAGAGGCGTGGGAAGTGCAGAAAACTTTAAGTTGATCGAAGAATTTGCCAAAACTATCGGCGCCGCGGTCGGGGCTTCGCGCGCAGCCGTGGATAGCGGGTTAAAACCTTACTCTCACCAGGTTGGGCAAACCGGAAAAACCGTTTGTCCAAAAATTTATTTTGCCTGCGGCATTTCCGGGCAGATTCAGCATTTAGTCGGCATGCAATCTTCGGATATTATCGTGGCGATAAATAAAGATGCGGACGCGCCCATTTTTAAAATTGCTACTTACGCAATAGTGGGCGATTTATTTAAAGTAATTCCCGCCCTGATCAAGCAATTTACGAAGAACAGAAAGTAGCCTATTTTTTCCTGCCACATTCGATGCCAAGCCTGCAAGAGTTGTCCGCTCAGTATCAAGCCTAATAAGTAGGGAACTATTTCTAATGCTTGTTTTACGGCAGGCAGCGGGGAATACCAAATGGCTTGACAGAATTTTTTTATAAATGTCTTGCTTTAAAAAAATATTTTTGGTATAATTTTTTTTGCAAGGGATTGCCCCTGCCGAAGTTAATATAAGGATATAAAATGTATTTTAAAAAGTTAGAACTTTTTGGGTTCAAATCTTTTGTAGAAAAAACCTCCCTAATGTTCGAGCCAGGCGTTACCGCTATTGTTGGTCCTAACGGAACAGGTAAAAGTAATATCGCAGATGCCATAAAATGGGTTTTGGGCGAGCAAAGTGCGAAGTCCATGCGCGGCTCCAAAATGGAAGACGTAATTTTTAACGGTACGGAAACTCATCCGGCAGTTAATATGACGGAAGTTTCACTTATATTGTCAAACGAAGATAAGCAGTTGCCGATCGATTACGAAGAAATAACGATTACCCGCAGGCTTTACCGTTCCGGTGAAAGCGAATATCTTTTGAACAAAACCCCGGTGCGTTTAAAAGACATAAATGAAATGCTGATGGGTACGGGTATCGGAACTGAATCGTATTCGATTTTAGAACAGG
>JBDRDG010000084.1:0-7475 GCA_043821045.1 Candidatus Omnitrophota bacterium
GGCAGGATATTGGCCAAGACGCGTATATGGCTAAATGTCTGCGGCGGGTTGGCAAACTATGGTTTGTTGCCGGTGAGTTTGAAAAAAGTGTTCTAGCGGCGAAAGAAGCTGCTACAGTCTATACGGTTCTTACCAAAGATAACGAGCGGGTTCGCTGTCTAGAGACGCTAGCGTTATCGTTATACGCGTTCGGTAAGGTGTCTGATGCCCTCGATGTGGTTAGTGAAATTGTGCGGTTTATTGTTGGTAACAACTTTAATCAGACGTGGATGCTTACTTGTTTACAACAGCTGTTTATTGACCAGACGTTTCGTGCGATTCTCAGTCAGCGTATAGGTGTAGATGGGCTAGGCGACGAAGATCTGGATATAAATGTAGTTCAGCTTAGGGTTGACATGCAACGCGGGATGATAGTTGATGTTGCCCGGGCGTTTATTAATGAACTGTATAAAGGTGCGAGAGCAGGATCTGGGATACGGGCATCGAGCGCGGTCGGAACAGCTATCCCTAAAGATCGCTTGGAATATGACGCGCGTGAACTCGTTTTTGCTTCGAACCGGGCGCGCGCTAACGGCTGTTTTTTCGAATCAACCGGGCACCTTAAACACGCGGTTTTGGCGCATCAAGCCTTAGGAATGGATAAAGCGCTTGCCTTAGATTACTTGCATATCGGGGAAAACTATAAAGCGTTACGGATGTTCGAAGATGCCGCGCGGTATTTTATCGCTTCAGCTGAGACGAATGTTGCGGCTATCGATAGAGCTTGTCATGGCGGAGTAAAAGATTGGTACCGCATGATGGCCTTAGAGGTGTATAAACAGGCTTGGCTTATGTATAAAGAGATGGGGTCTTATTACGGCCAGGAACAGGCGGAGAAACAGATAATAGCTTTGAGTCAAGAGTTTCTCCTGTTAACGGGAAACGTTTCAGAACTGTTAATCGAGTTGGTATGGTTTTTTCATACGGCCAAACGGTTTAAAATCGCGGTTCAGATTAATCTTGTCATATCTCAGTTAAACGAAAACAAGGGTGATTTTTCCCGCGCCTTGAAAGCGATGAGCTTTGCGCTTATGAATTACATTGACTATTTAGCTTATCGAAAGAAAATAGACCGGGGCGACGAACGGAGATCTATCTTTTATGAGATCAAATCTTATAACCAGCGGGTTAATGCCTTGGCCGTGAAAGCCGGCGGCAGCGGCCATGTCGATATTATCTGTAAAAAGCACGTTGCTGATATTTACGCCTTTCTTATGTTTAATAAAGCCGCGGCATACTTAAGAGAAGAGATTGCCGGACAGATTATGAGTCAAAAAGGGTCTTTAACCGACGTGGCTTTTTCCTGTACTCGCGCTAGCCAGTGCTGGTTAAGTGTTGGTATGTATGATAAAGCGTTTGAAGCCGCGGCCCGGGCCCGCTACTTTAACGAAAAGTTTCTCAAACAGCTGTTAGACGAAAAAGCCGCCGGCCGCTGTTTATGCGATATAAAGTATAAGTTGGATAAAAACAGCAAAGCTTTAGCGGTAAACAACGACCTTCTCGGCAAAGCTTTATGCGGTCAGAGCAGGACTGAACAGGCTTGGGGATTTTTTGAAGTCGTTGTTAAGTATATTATCGCTAGCCGTAACGTAGACGCTTGGGCGGCAATTTTCTTGGCGACGATTACCGAAGACGCGGTTAACGATGTGCCGGATAGGTTTAAGTGGGAGGAGGACGCTTTCGTCCGCTTTGTGAGACTGCGGTTTCGTGTTGACCCGGAAAGGATGAAAGCCCGTATTCACGGGAGTTTGCGTAAACGCGTTAGTGATGAGTTTATAAACATAAGTTCGCGCGATTACCGTTCAGGCCTTGAATCTTTTAAAAATGGCTCTGGCTCTTCATCCTTGCGGATTAAACGCTTTTTTCATCAAATCAAGCAAGCTGATAGAGCGGTTGGCTTATCGCTTAAGTTCCCTGTGTCAAACGGCGCTTCGTCTTCAGCCGGGAGGGGGAAGATAAAGAGAAGTGTTTTGGACGCTATGCGCATGTCTTACCGTTTATTTCAGTCGAATCAGTTCGCGCGGTCGGCGGCAGTTAGCACGAAAGTGTTAACTTCTTTCGACGGGCCGCTTGATTTTAAGGTAAAAATTTTGTACCACCTCGCGGTCAGTTATTTCGCTCGAGGAGAAGATGGCGACTATGGCCGGTCGGAACGGGTCTTTGAGGAACTGTTTACCCTTATCGATGAGTTACCGCCGGATAATAAACCAACCGCGCCGGAGTTACAGGATTATAAACAACGTTACGCTATCTCCCGGGGGTTTCGTTTGTACCGGGAGGATGGCGAAGGTCAGGAAGCTATCCGGGTCTTAACGCATACCCAGATGGAGTTTCCCGACGCGCCGTTGATTCGCGAGTTTTTAACCAGGATATATTTTAACCTCGAAGATTACGATGGCGCCTTAGCCAGTTGCCGTCGCGCCGAAGAAAGAGCCGGTAGCCTCTCGCGAGACGATCGGGCTAGCCTTTATGACGATATCGGCCAGGTTTTGTGTAAACAGGGAAAGGTTGAAGACGGGAAGGCCTATTTTGAGAAAGCGGTATCATGCGTGGCCGGGTACCCGGAAGCGACGTTTAACCTCGCTAAAACCTATTGGGACCAAGCGCAAACGCTTGACAGCAAAGATCCCCGGGTGCCGGCGCTGTATCAGGAGGCGATTAGCTTGTGGGAAGGGTTATCGCAGTATGACCGTAAACGGCTGGATATTTATAAGTATTTAGTCAGTGCCTGTCTTAAAACCGGCGACGTTGGGCGGAGCGTTAGCGTATGGTCTGAACAAAACCGCGTGTCGACGGCCAATAGTGATGTTGACGCGGCCGTTGTTGAAGGAGTGCGTGATACCGATGATACACGGTTATTTATTGATGAAGTTATTACTCTTTATCTCAGGAACGCGGCAGTAAAAGAGTCTGTGAGTAAAGCGTTACAAACAGTTAGCATCGATGAAGACAGGTTTATACGTGTTCTGGTTGCAGTAAAGGTGAACGTAGAAAGAAAGGCGGTTAAAGGTAAGTTACGCCGGCAAGATCAAAAGATAACAGAGTTGTGCGACAGTTTACTGCGGGTTGTGTGGGATAAGAAGGGGAGTGATGATCTGTCTGGTTTAGAGAAAGTTGAGCGCGCGGTACGCAGCGAGATTGCCGAGGAGTTACGGAAAGGTCAACTCCAAAAAACCGCTGAGGAGTCGTTACGGCGGGAAATTAGAAAGGTTGTAACTGATCCTTTGCGGCAAAGTTTAGGGGTAGTCGTTGGTGATGATATTCGTGTAAAAGACCTTATTGACCAAACAGTCGATACGCTTGAAGAAGAAGGGGTCATGCCGGAAGCGGACGACTTTGTTCCCAAGGCTCTATGGGCAGCGTTGTTTTTGCATGTAAGCCGGGTTCAGGCGGCTGTAGTCGAGGTGTTGGGCCGGGATGCCGTGCGTAGCTGTATACAAAAACAGGTTACCATGAATGGATGGACCGCCAACTGGGAAAGTTTCAGTTATAGTCTTATAACCCTGGCTGTAATCAAAAAAGGGTTGGCAAACCAGCACGCTGAAAGTTTATGTTTAATAAGCGATATGGACGAAGTCCAATCTGAAGACGTTGTCACCGCCGCGGCGGATGTTGTCGTGGCGAGTTATGAGCATTGCGTAGAGCGCAAAGAGCTTAGCCAGATACTTCTCGGTGAGGCGGTCCTGTTGTATCTTGGTATAACCGCGCCAGCGGTAGTAACAGTTTTAACGCCGGATGTAGTTAGAGAAAGAGTAGAACAGTTCGTCCGGGAAAACGACTGGGAAGAACGCTGGCATGATTTTTATGCCGGATTTGTCAAAGAAGCGGTAGCTAAACGTTCCATGGCCTATACGTTAAAGAAACCGCTTACCCAGCTTGGCGGCTTGAGCCCGCAGAAAATCGATTCTATTATTGAGGCGGCAGTTTCTGCCGTCGTTGAGAGAGAGGAAAACCCTTTGTCTAATTCCGACGTGTCAGCCGTATTGCTCCTTAACGCGTTATTCATACACCTTGAGAGCGCTAACCCCGATGTAATTGAGTATTTAGGGCAAGATGTTGTTTTATCGCGGATAGAGCAGCATATAACCGATAGGCAGTGGATCAGGAAGTGGCGCGGGTTTGTTAGGCGGTTGATTGGTGAAAGTGAGAGCGTTCGTAAAAGAGATAATCCGGACATAGGATATATGACTGAGACTTTAACCGAAGTATTATCAGCGGTAGAGACGCTTGGCCAGCGTGCGGGTACGTTTGTCCGCGCCGCTGCCGGCGAGTTGCAGGATGCGGCGCCGGATAAGACGTTAGCCGGCAAACTGTTCGTTGGGACATTGTGTAAATATGTCAGTGACACCTGTCCTTTAGTCAGCGGCTGGTTAGGACAAGAGGCCAATGATGTTATTACCTCTGTCGTTGATCAGAAACTGTCTGATGGCGGGCTGGATTTATACGCTGTGGACGACGAGGCGTGGCAAGACGTGTTGATTGATGTCCTTAGCGTAACTGCCGAAGGAATAATCCGTTCATCAGTATGCTACGCGCGTATCGACCATGCTGACCTGTTTGACTGGCTACAAGACAGCATATCGCAGGATGAGTTAGAAACCCGCCTTAATGAACAAGCCATGCGGACCGGGTTAGTACAACCTAATATAGAGATTGTTGAGGGGAAAGTGTACTTTGTCGCTTTTACGCCATACACAGCCATTGAAGAAGATGAAATCGGCAATGAAGTCAGGCAAGAGTTTGGCCATGTGTTGATACTTATGGTTAAAGGGTTCAGCGGTAAGATAAAAAGGTACCACAAAGTCATTAAACGCCTGTTGCTTGAAGGCGGGTTTTACGAGCAGTTCGCCGCCGACAGACTAATTTTTAGCGTTAACCATTATCCTGTCGATGACGATGATTACGACACGGCGGATTTAGATATCGATTTTGAGCGCGTTTCCGCCTTAACCGAGGAGTTTCAGAAGATTGTTGCCGAGCTTCATCATGAACAGGAAAGTTTAACGGAAAACCGTCGTCAGGCGGAAGAAAGAGTGCGTGCCGCGGCGGAAGAAAAAGGGGTCTTAGGCGCAATGAGCGGCTGGCGCGTCTTGCGAACAGCCTTTTACCTGCCGCAGGCGGTATCAGAGTTTCCTCTCGGGAGAGGCAGTAACAAGGTTGAGGTCAGCGTTGACGGCGTGTTTACTGTTTTTGCTGGCTGCAACGCCGAAAGAGATGGCGGATGTATTCAGGATACGGGGTGGGAGAAAATAAAGAAAACGATTGTGGCCCAAGCGCGTAACGGCGCGAGTATCTTCAGCGCGCGCGTACAGAATTATGTTATCGTTAATGGGCAAGAAGTATTTAACGCGATTTGTAAAGTGCTTTTACTCGGCCGCTGTTACGCGATGGGAGTAAAGGGATATAAACATTTTGTTTACGAAGATGATAGCGCCATGACCGCTTACGCGGTTTTGGTCAACCCCAAGGGGCAGGTCCTGATGGTTGATCAAATGGGCCATGGCGCTGTCAGTGACTATTTGTTACGCAGCGCCAGCATCCGGATTGACGTTATGCGTCAGTTGTTTCGCGGCGAGATCCCCTTAACCGGCGCTAAGGATAGATCGCCGCAACAAGATATAGAAGATATCGTCGCCGGACGCTCGGGACCGAGGCAGGTGCATTTGAGTTTGAAACACCAGAATTTACTTGTTGTCAGCAATACCCGCCTTGCCGTGGCGATTAATGGTAAGGGCGAATTTATATTTACCCACCCGCATTTTACGCTTCAAGGAACAGTTGATGTTACCTCATATTTTCTCGGGCAGAGTTCTTCGGCCGTCAAAGGGCATATCAACCCCCAGCGGTATATACAAGAGTATTGGGAGAGGAAACCATCGATAGTTATTACGTTACCTTCCGGAGGAAAAGTTTCTTCTGCTCTTCGGTCTTATAACGGGATATCGTTTAGAAAAAGCAACTATTCATTCGAAGACAATAGCGATTTTGTCTATTTTGGGCGTAGGGCACTGCGGCTTATGGCTCAGCAGCGGCCGGAAGAGACGGCTTTATTAAAAGAGCGTTTTATTCGCGCAGTCAGTAAAGATAGGCTTGGTAGGCCGATTCTTAACGATACCGTAAATAAGTACGAAAAGATTTTTGAGTTTATGATTGCTAACGAACCATATTCTAACACCGCATTAGCTAAGAGGCTTGCGATTAATAGAAACAGTATGATTTCTTTTACAAACAAGATTGTCAGTGTTATTAAAGATGACCCTCTATTCGCTGAATATCTTAAAAGATTACTGGAGTTCCGCGCCCGGGTTCTAGACAATGGCAGGCGCCGGTTGTATCGAAACATGGGAGATTGTTTGTTGCTTTGCTGGGTAATATATAAGATAGGGGAAGAATACACCGAGTGGCTCACCAGTTGGTTCTCTATCTATCCCGCTTTATTTGGCCTAGAGTTGAATTACAAAGATAAATTTGCCGCAGAGCAGCAGGGATTCTTTAGAAAAATAGCACAGGGAGATTGGAAAGCAATAAAAGCGTGGACGACTGATTTGGAGAAAAGGAAGAGTTTTCTTAAAGCTGTGTTTCGATTTAGCTGCGCGTCCAAGATAAAAGAAAGATTTGAAGAGATCCGAAAGATAGATGATTCCTGGGTATATCATGAACTCTACTGTTTTGGCGTCCATTTAAGACTAATGGTATATAAATTGGAGGAGAAAGACTATCTCCGGATAAGAAAAGATTGGCCTATGCTGCCGGCAGTAAATAAGCGGTTACACTATGAGAAGGATGGTCGAGGTTTGCTGGCAAGGGATATGGCGGTATTAGATTATATGAGAAAAGATTTGCCTGACGATGAGTTGTCGTTGACCGGCATATTTTCCGCCGATACAGTTAAAAGTGTTAATCATGGTTTACGACAGCACCCGTTTTTTGTGGAGCGGCTTAGGCGTTTGCGCGAACATAAACAAAATCCCGCGGTTTTCCCGTATAGACACAAGCGGATAGCGCAAAGGTTGTTAAAAACAATGGCACCGGCGCAGAAAAAAGAGATTTTACAAATTTATCCCGAAGTACGTTTAAAGATGATTTTAGAATATCCCGGATCTATATGGACAAAAAAGTCTAGCGCAATAACGGCGCAGCTTGCTTATATTGACGATTTATACAGGAGAGAATGTATCCATTCTAGAAGCCCAACGGGACTGCCTGTGCGCGATAACAGCAAAAAGGAGACTCTAGACATTTTATGTTTAATCGCCCCGATTGTGGAAAAGTTTTTATTATCGTTGGAAGTTAAAGACGCAACTGTTCTGACTGCGGACGAGATAGGCTATCTTAATATGCTTTGGCGATACCGGCACGTAATTAACAGAGATTTACTCGAGAAGGTAAAAATAATGCTGTATTGGCAGAAAGAAGATAAATATGGGTTGGTTAAA
>JBDRDG010000085.1:0-8789 GCA_043821045.1 Candidatus Omnitrophota bacterium
ATCGGCGGTTTAATCAAGGAAAGAGAAGATGAAGATATCGCGAAGCTTCCCTGGTTTGGCGATTTGCCGTTTATCGGCAGGTTATTCCGCCACAAACAGACTTTGCGCGGCGGCGGCGCCGGCCAAAGAGGGAATATGGAGTTATTTATCACTCTTACCCCCAATATAATACGGCCAAAGAAAGATTTTATAGCCAAAGATACGTTAGAACGAGAACAGAAACATGTGTCAAAGCAGAGCGGCCTTGTAAGCACAAAGGCGGTACAAAGGGACCTTTTTAGCCAGTATTATAGAAAAAGATCCGTTCCCGAAGAGATGAAATCGTATATCACAGGCGTCCAGCAGGAAATATTAAGAAACATATCTTATCCGGAAAGTTTGAAGCGGAACGCTCAGGGAAGACAACTATTGCTTTTCCTGACGATTTCTTCCGGCGGTACGGTGGAAGATGTCAAAATAATGAAATCTTCCGGCTATAAAACTTTAGATGACGATGCGATAAAAATAGTTAAAAACTTGGATTATCCTCCTTTTCCTTCCCATATAAACTTAAACGAGATAAATATAGAAATCCCTATCGTATACAGCGCAAGACGGTAATATGACAAAGTCGATTGTTTTCTTCAGCACAAAAGGCGGCGTGGGGACGACCACGGTTGCTTTTAATACCGCCGTGAGCGTTTCTTTACAGAAAAAGAAGATTTTATTTATCAGTTTAGATTTAGACGCGCCTTTGGATGTCCTTCGCATGTGCCGCTGTAAAGCTAAAAAATCGCTTGCCGAACTTATCGGCGTTGAGGATGAAATAAAAAAAGACCCGTCTTTGCTGAAAGAAAATTTCTTAACGACGGTAAATCCCTACCTTGATTTTCTTCCCGTGGTCACCTCGGTGCGGATGATCAGTTTGATCACGGCAAAATATGTCGCCCGAATGCTGGAGTTTTTTAAACAGCTGGATTATGATTATATTGTTATCGACGGCGGCGAAAACTTAAGCGACGTTTTGATAAAAATTTTCGATAACGCGAATCTCATTCTTCTCGTTGTCACGCCCGATGTGCTTTCTTTGTACCAGACAAAGTGGATTCTCGATACGATTCAGGCTTTGGGATTTCCCTGCACAATGATGAAAGGTATTTTAAACCGTTCGCAGAGCCGCGGCAGCGTGCGCCTGCCCGATATTAAACTTATTATTCCCATAGATATTATCTCATTAATTCCTTCCGACGGTAAAACTGTTGGTTTTGCCTTAAACCGCGGCACGCCGGTAGTGTTAGACAGCCCTAACAGTAAAGTCTGCACGGCGATAGAAGCTTTGGGGATTATGCTGATGTCTCAGGAAGATATCTATATCTCTCATAAAAGGCTGAGTGATCTAAGGGTTCAGCAGGACGATGTTTTGAAGAAGAGAGGCGATGTCTGGTCCAGTTTAGGGTTGAGCACTGAGCCGGAAAAAAAAGTGAGTTTAAAGGAGGAGAAAGAAGACGCGATTATTTCTCTTAAAAAACGAGTGCATGACCGCCTTATTGAAGAGATGAACTTAAAACGCCTTTCGCCCGATACGCTGGATATAAACTATATGCGCTCGTTAAAAGAAAAGACCGAGCATCTCTTAGTTAATATTCTGGCAAAAGAAGCGAAGGGTATTATCTCGTCGGTGGAAGTGCGCCGGAAGTTGATCAAAGAGATCGTTGATGAAGCTTTAGGATTAGGCCCGCTGGAAGACCTTATTAAAGACCAGTCTATTAGCGAAATAATGGTCAACAACAAAGACCAGATTTATATTGAGCGCCGCGGCCGTATAGAGCCGACTACGAAGCGGTTTACCTCCAATAAACAAATCCGCGTTATCATGGAACGAATTCTTGCTCCTTTAGGCCGGCGCATTGACGAATCTTTTCCCTACGTTGACGCGCGCCTGGCTGACGGCTCCCGCGTTAACGCCATAATTCCGCCGTTGAGCTTAACCGGCCCGGTCCTTACAATTAGAAAGTTCATGCGCCAGATTTTTTCCATATATGATTTAACCGATAACTTTTCCAGTCTAAACCGGGAAATGGCCCATTTTCTCCAGGCCTGCGTTATCGGCCGTAAAAATATTCTTGTTTCCGGCGGAACCGGTTCCGGCAAAACTACTTTTCTTAACATACTTTCGGAATTTATCCCCGACGGCGAACGAATTATTACCATCGAAGATTCGGCCGAATTGCGCCTGCATCATCGCCACTGGATTAGGCTTGAGTCGCGCCCGGCGAATATAGAAGGTAAAGGAGAGATCGCTATCCGTGATCTTTTCCGTAACACCTTACGTATGCGTCCCGACAGAATAATCGTCGGCGAGTGCCGCGGCAGGGAAATTCTTGATATGCTTCAGGCGATGAATACCGGCCATGACGGAAGTATGTCAACCATTCACGCCAACTCAACCAGCGATGTGTTGATCCGTTTAGACAGCATGGTTCTTATGAGCGGGGTAGAGCTCCCCATAAGGGCGATTAGAGAGATGGTGTCTTCGGCCATAGACGTAGTCGTTCATACCTCGCGCATGAGCGACGGTTCACGCAAAGTTATCCAGGTTACCGAAATCGTGGGCATGGCCGATGAGACCCATATCGACCTTAAAGATATCTTTATCTTCAAGCAGGAAGGGGTTGATGATAACGGTAAAGTAATCGGAACTTTCCTTTCCAGCGGTTACATCCCTAGCTTTTACAATGAGCTCTGCGCTCAGGGAATCAGCCTGCCGGAAGACACGTTTACGGTTCAAAAAGTGTAGCCGGCATCTTTTCCTATTTCCTCCGATATTATTAAAATTGTCAAATCCCGCCTTTCTTATTTAAAAAACTTGTTGTGTTAAACGGGAAAATTTTTGACGCGCCGGCGTGAAAGCGTTTTCATCTTTTTATCGTCAGGCCATTGATTTCTTAAACAGGAATATGGTATACATTTATGGTAAGTAAAGGGAGGCGACGATAAAGGCAATCCCGATTATATCGGGAGCGCAAAGCCACGGGTTCAATCAAGCTTCCGCGAAGAGGGCCGACGGTTTTATTATTAAGGTAAGCCGGATATTATGCCGGTAAGCCGCCGGACAACATCTAAATCAAGCAAGAACAGCCGGGCTGCCGAAATCCTCTTAAGTGATTAGGCGGCCCGGTTTGTTTTTTAAGAGAGAGGTAAAAAATGAACAGCCACAAAAAACAGGTAAAAACGCAGGCTTTACTGGAATACTTTCTGGTTTTGCTCCTTTTGGCTCTGCTTACGGTAATCGGTAAAACCAATCTTATACCAACGGTAAAGACCGCCGGCGAGGCCTTTTCTACCAAAGGCATTAACACGATAATCGGCCAAGGAGGCTAAAATGAGGAAAAGCCAATCTATTTTAGAGTACGTTATGTTAGTTACTATAGCGGCGACAGCGGTAACAGCGATGTATACGTATATCCAGCGGTCAGTCCATGCCCATCTTAACGTTATTGAAGAACAGGTGAATAGTCCGGAAGAGATAAAGGGATAAAAAGAAAAGGTTAAAAGGGGAGGTGAAACCATGTTGAGGAAGAAAACAAAAGGTCAGTCGACGCTTGAGTATCTGCTTTTGGTTACCGGTCTTACCGTAGCGATTCTTTACGGCGTAAACAAGGTTGCTACAGAGAAAGCGAAAAACCAGTTTGACACTGCCGCAAGTATCGTAGAGAAAGGGGATACGGAATTAAAAACGGCTTTGGGTCTTACCACTACTCCTCCTGGAGGAGGGGGTGGTAGCTAAAAACAGAGGCAGAAATTAAATTAATCGCCAGAAGAGGAGGTGAGAATATGTGGAGAAAAAACAGAAAAGGCCAGAGCATAACCGAATACGCTATCCTTTTTGGCATTGTCATCGGCGCTCTCGCCGGCATGCAGGTTTACGTAAAGCGCGGCCTTAACGCCAAATTTAAAGACGGGACCGACGCTTACGCTAACATAACCGGGAGTTTTACGGTTACCGGTGGACAGACCGTGACTCTGGATAAGATGTCGCAGTACGAACCGTACTACGTTGAAGCTAAAGGCGCGACATACCAGGAGACAGTTGAGCAGCAGCACATGGGCGGCGGACAAATTAAGAACGAAATCGTATCCGATATAGTCGCTTCAGCCGCCGGCGGATACCGCGCTGAAGTAGCCGCGGGGGCGGCAGGTAGCGGGTCGCAAGATACGCGGGATAATTTTTGGAAATAGCCGCGTATAGCCATGGTAAACGAAGAGAAAATTGGTTTATAACAGGCGTGAAAAAGGAGGTGAGAATATGTGGAGAAAAAACAGGAAAGGACAGAGCATAACCGAGTACGCTATCCTTTTTGGCATCATAATCGGCGCTCTCGCCGGCATGCAGGTTTACGTAAAGCGCGGCTTTAACGCGAAACTGAAAAAGGGAACCGACCTTTACACCGGCATATCAGAAAGTTTTTCCGCCGGAGTGTATAGTGCGAGTTTAGCTTCTACCTCACAGTACGAACCATACTACGTTGACGCTAAAGGGGAGACATACCAGGAGACGGTTGAGCAGCAGCACATGGGCGATGGAAAGATTAAGAACGAAATCGTGTCCGATATAGTCGCTTCAGCCGCCGGCGGCTACCGCGGTGAATTATCCGCTGGTACAGCTGGCGCCGATCAGACTACAAGAGACGCCATGTGGAAATAATTATGCCAAGAGGAAAACAATAAACAGGTTATTACTTAAGAAACGAGAAATAAAAGGAGGGGACAATGATATTGATTAAGCGTAAAAAAGGACAGAATATCGCTGAATATTCTTTGTTCATCGCCGGGATTATCGCCGCTTTAATCGGCCTGCAGATATACTTTGGCCGGGCAGTTAAGGACAACTTAAAAGAGCGTTCCGACGCTATCGGCGGCCAGTTTACGACCGGCCAGACGTATACTGTTGAGAAACAGTCGCACACCTTGCGTTCCAGCGAACAGGGTTATGTTCAGAATACAGGCGGTGACGCCTATTGGTCGAGAAGTAAAATCTTGGCTGACGGAGGGGTAATAGACGCAGGTATTGCTGCTGACTGGCATAAGAGTCTTACGGATCCGAGCGGAGCGGCAGGCGAAGGCGGCGCGTTACCTAGCCTTAACAAGCTGACCTGGACCGGCAACGAAATAACTAAGACAGATTATGTGAAGGTTGAGGCGGGAGACGAAGCCATTGGTGAGCACGCCACGCTTGATTCCGGTGTGTTAGCGACAATTAATCCATGGGATGATGCCGGGATTGCGAAAAAGTAAGCGGGAAGGTAATCTCATAAAGCCGTAAGCGGCGACAGCTTGGTTTTTTCCCAGCCTTCTCTTAAGCAAAGGCTGTTTTCCGGCAGGAAGTTGTGATAGAATGAAAAAAGGAGGGGTATGAAAGGTAAAAATAAAAAATCACAGGCCGCTTTAGAGTACCTTCTTTTTTTAACCGCGTTCATCCTCGTTCTCATCGCTTCTTTGTCCAGCGAGGGAGGCGCCGAAAATGTTAGTTTAAAAAGCGGTTTACAAAGCTATGTTGACGGATTAGGCCAGTGTGTAGCCGGTATTATTAAATAATGAACAGGAAAAGAAAAACACAGAGCATGGTGCAGGTAAGCATTGTTTTAACCACTATCGTTATGGCTTTGTTTACCATGCAGACGTATATGCGGCGCGGCTTGCAGGCGCGGTATAAAACCGCGGTTGACGCCGTATCCGGCGAGTTGTCTTCGTTTGCCGGCCAGGCCAGCGCGCTTTTGCAGTACGAGCCGTATTACCTTGACCGCCAGTCGCACGATGAGCGTAAGTACGCTAAATACGAGACGCTGGCCGATCAGGAAACCGGCCGTCAGGTTAACTGGGAACGCTATTTCTATAGTGAAAGCAAGTATTCATATACCGATATAGAAAATGACGAAGACGATATTAATACGGGAGGTGTGACCAAGGGTGGAAAGTAAAGGCATATACCGCGCGAGAAGAAACAATCGTGCCGGCGGGATGGTTTTTGTTAAAGGCCAGGTTGTTGAGTCGGCGGTTTTTTTACTCGCCGTTGTCGTGGCCTTAATTTCTTTACAGACCTATCTTAGCCGCGGCCTTAAAGACAAGTATAAAGAGAGCACGGATTCTTTAGGCGGCAGCCAGTTCTCGCCGCGCTACAGTAATTACAGCCTCCTGCGCGAGACGATCCCTTTTACCAGCGAAAGTACGTTCACGGCGGCGGACGGGATGAAAGAAACTTTTAAAACCAACGTAATCACCCGGACAATCAGCGCTGAAGTTGTCCCCACGGCGCCGGTTACCGCCGGTCTGTTTTTCGCCGAGGCGCCGGAGGAGCTCACCGCTATTTTTGGCGGTACAACTTTTGCCACCGGCTACGGCCTTAACAATAAGAAAAGCTTCCTCGACGATTTTTCCAATAAGAAACTTATTGAAGATAGATTGTTTCCCGCTCCGGCGGAAAGCCAAGAACTGATAATTCCCGTCGGGGGAGGTATCGCCGGGCCCGAAGTAAATGGGGGGGGCGGAGCGTGAGGATTAATCGGAATTTTTGTAAAAAAGCCCAGTCGATAGTTGAGTATACCTTTATTATTGGGATAATTTCCGCCGCTCTTATGTCGATGAATACCTACGCTAAACGCGGCATACAGGCGGTGATTAAACTCTCCGCCGATAAGTTTTCCGAAGGCGATGCCGGCGGCCAGACCGGGGCTATCCCCAACCTTCAGCAGACGTGGTTTACCAACTGGCAGCCGACAGAACCGAAAAGAAAAGCCCAGTCGCGTTCAGGCACGCTTAAGAAACACGAGATAAATTCAGCCAGCGGCAAGGTTACGGCGGTCGCCGGGACTTTGCGTAAAAGCGGGACAATATTTAATTATTCGATTGGTTATATGAAACAGGATAAGGTGATAGAATGAAACGAAGAAAAAAAGCCCAGGCAGTAACAACCGAGTACGCGATAATGGTAACCTGCATTATAGCCAGCCTTTTGGTCATGCAGGCTTATTTTCGGCGCGGCCACGCCGGACAGATTAAGCAGATGGTGGATAACAATTTGGGTGATCAGTTTGACCCCCAGCACGGTGTTTATAACAGCACCTTCAGCCAGGAGGGCGACACTGTGGAGGTAAGCCGCGTAGAGCGGAAAGATTTTCCTAACGGCGAGTTTGGCTGGTATACTATTAATTACGGCGTTACCGGGCCGCAGGCTTATAATGTCGACGGCAAAGAGGTTATAGCGGGAGACGCCGGCCGTAAAAAATTAACGACGCTGAGTTATCAGACGGCCGATGTTAACTGGCAGGAAATTGGTCTGGAGTAGCCGCAGTACGCGGGGGAGAGATAAATGAACGGCATGTTTAGTCGTAAAAAGACGGGGCAGGCTTCGGCGGAACTGGCGATTTGCGGGTCGTTATTTTTGTTTATTTTAGGCGTGCTTGTTCAGTACGGATTTAAATTTAACGCCCAGCAGGAGATGAAGATGAAGGTTTTCCGCGATGTGTTGAAAAAGGCCAGCCAGGGCAACGTGATGAGCAGTTATTTAAGTTACTCCGAGGTAAACATAAAAGACGTCCCTGTTCCGGACATAAACCACCCCGCCGGCGCCTCAAACTTAAGCGAAATGGTCGAATCGGCTTCAGCCATGCGGACGTATTTTTTGCAGTCTCCGCCGGGGCCGAGCGAAGCCAACATGCCGCGTCTGCATATTGTGATTAACGATAAAGAGCGCCACGAGTACGATATAGCCCACGGATACGAAGCCGACGGGACAACGCCTAAAGACGGTTTCACTTCCTCCGGTGTTTATCCCGGCAGCGTGACGTTTAAGTCATCCAGCATCCAGGGGTGGGGATGTTATGCGATAATAAGAGAGATATCCGATCCGCGCGACCAGCTGCCGCTCGGCGGCGGTGACGGTATATTCTGGAGCTGGATTAAGATTTACACTACCAAGCTGCATGTCCAGAAAGATTCTCATTCCCTGCAGACGAAAGAGACTATAGAAGATATTTTAGAGACAAACCCCAGTAACCTTACTGTTCAGGGGTGGGAACAGACCAGATATGTAGACGACGGTGAAGGCGGTACTAACCAAGAGACCTATTATGTAGATAACCCCAATTACGGCTTTTACGGCGAGGTGTATAACTTAGGCCCGAACATGGATTTATACCAGCGGATTCCCAACAATTATTTGTTTGAAAAGGCTGAAGATCTACCCGTGCTCAGCCAGGGTGTGCGCCTGCATTACGCCTGTTTAGCCCAGGATTTAGGCGAGCGTTACGATATAAATATTTCCCAGATACACGGCGGCGCGGAACAGCCGGTATCGAGTTTAACCGTGCAGGGGAGCGCCTGGGCCGATATAGACAGCGAGGATAAAATTACCGCTGGCGGCGAACGGACAATGCGTAACACATCCGCCCAGGGGCTGAGTTCCGACCGTGTAACCGAAAAGAGCGAGTATTTTAAGATTGTTAATAGCCAGAACAACGCCGCGTTTACTACCCGCACGGAGATGACGCGTTCGGATAAGGTTACGCGCAAGATAAAGTTGAACCCATTGAAATATACGCCGCCGGCCGGGTCCGACTACGAAGAAATCGCAATCGAGGCCGTGCGGGGAATTTTTAAAGAGGGGACCGGCGAGGGCGGAGTCGCGCCTGAGCCGAAAGTAAAGTATGAGTGGAGCGTGGGGCAATGATTAAAAAACATGGGCAGGTAACAATCGAAGTTATCGTATCCTGCATAGTGATGTTCATGCTTCTTGGCGCTTCGGCGAAGATTTT
>JBDRDG010000086.1:0-3076 GCA_043821045.1 Candidatus Omnitrophota bacterium
CTATACTTCGCGTTTTCACAAACACCGCTGAAGAAAGGCGCCCGGGGATACTCCCAAAATATCTTACGCCTTAAAAACGAATATAGATTCTGGACAGCTCTTACTCCCTGCGGCCTCATGCTTTTTAATGCCTGATACATCAAGAAATGATGTTGACGTGAAAACTCTAAGGGATCAATCATATTATCCCTGTACCGTTTCAGCCGCCCTAAAACAACAGGATGTTCGCGCAAACTCCGCCTTACATTATGGACCATTTCCCAATGCTCCCGCCCGCGTAAAGGGACTTCTCTTAAGCCGTGTGTCTGAAACAAACTCTTTAATACATATCTATCGCTCAGCATACCTCTTGGTGTTCCATCAAAATATTTCATTATTGTTTCGTCGCTCAGCATATAAGATAACGGCATATAAATCCGCTTGACCGAAAGAATAACTTCTTCTTCGGAATCACTCACAATGACCAAGATATTTGGCTTGCGATAAACGAGATGCATAAAAACCTGCGGATTATTTAGTAGCGCAACTATCGCATCAGCGAGACTGTTATCTTTTCCTTGTTCAAAGGTTGTAAACCCAAAAACTGCTTCTCTGGGGGAAACGAATATGCCGCTAAACTTTCCCGAAACAAAATAACCCGTAGCCCCAACCTCAAGACAAGGTTGCCCGCGGATAGTTCTTGGGAATCCTTTCCGTTGTAACCAGTTTGCGCTAAAACTAACAAGTTCTTCAAATTTATTTAACCCCTCATCAACCGTATAAACATCCAATCCGTTAAGTGAAGAGCTGACGAAGATTGATCCGGGCTGGATTTTATCGTCTGAGGCTAGAAGACCGGAAGTTTTATACTCGACTATACCGCTGGCAAAACCGTCGTCGTAAATCTTAAACGACTCGCGGTGTTTACGCTGTTGAATGGAAATCTGCCCGGCAAGTTCGCGCAACTTCCGCTGTAAGTATTCTAAAACAGCCACCGGCGGTTGAATTTGGACAGCCATTAAACGCAGTTCTCTAACATACCCTTGTATAGCCCTGACGCTTTCATCAGTCGCGGCTAACTTAATCAACTCACTATCTAACACCGAACTCTCTATATAATCGGCAAGTTCGCTGTAAATTGCTTTCGCGTCTTTATTCTTTTCAAATATGCTTTCGGGTAAATCGTACTCCGCTCCTTTAAGGAGAAAACCGCGCATGGTAGCGCGCGCGGCGGACCGCGAGTCGCTTTCAAAACGCCACTGTTTGGCATCGTCAAACCACTCGTCGCACTCACTGTTTTGGCTGATATTAAAGGCGGGCATCGCTCTCAGGCGCGGAGCAAAAATACAGGATAAGGAAAAGATAAGAATAGCCAAAGCAAAAACCGCACCGGCGCCTTTTACAGAGGAACTGCTTGACTTTCTTTTTTCCCTTTTTACTGGCCTGTTGAAATGATCGAGAACAGTCTGATAGTCAGGCTTAAGAGGCAATACTTTTTCAATCGCTTGTAAGGCTAGTTTAAGCGGTCTGCCGGCACGGTTGAAAGAAAAAGGTTCAAAACCAATAACACAAAACACAATGTAAAGGACAAGCGGAATGAACCATAACAACCATTTATTACTTAAACCTTTATCATAATCCCTTGATCGTTTTGCTAAGGGACTTATATGGGCTGGCGAGGAAGAGCTTCTCTTTGTAAAGGACAGGGAACTTGATATACTAGTTATCTTAGTAAAAGGCAGCCTAAGGCTATCGGGATGCTCAAGCCTTATCACTTCCCCTCCTATGGCCGCGGCGATGTCATTAAACGTTGCGTTTATCACATTACTCTTTCCCTCTAACAGTTCTGCCCTGCCAATACTAATGGCAATAACAAGTATCGCTTCACAGTCGGCTTTTATAAAATCTTCCGCCGGCGATAAATCTGATTCGTTACTACCGATAAATATCCTGCGATTATCCTGTTCTATATTCTTTCCAACCGCCGCAACAACTTTTTCCATATCTTTACTCTGTAAGCCGTTAGCTGCCGTCACTCTAATCTTAGCAAGATACACTTTATCCAGCGGCGAGCCGGCGGTTTTAAAAATCCTCTCTTCGATGAAAGCTTTAACAGCCTGATAGGCGGCCTGCGCCGCTCCTTCTTCGCCCGGCTGGTTGATAACCACCAAATCCGCACGCTGAGCCACAGCCTCAAAATTACCTTTAGCGTTTAGCGCGCGTACCATCCACTCACTCTCTCTTTCTTTTAAGGCGGCATCTTTTCGAAGCAGCGCGCCTTTGAAAAATGACACTATTGTTGCTTTATCTTCTGAACGAAACTCTTGCGGCGTCATAGGTAAAATCGCTATTACAAAGACCTGTTTAAAAACCCCTTTGATTTTATTTATACCCTTTATAGAGGCGCTTTCGAAAATAAGCATTTTACCGTCCTGATAAGCCTCGATTAACTCATCCTGGCGAACACCATGCCAATAATACCCATGACTAAAGCGGGTCATTAAAAGTTCACCCTTATTATCTTCCGCGGAAAACCGCGCTTCGGAAACAAAGCGGTGAAAAGTATCAGACAGGCCGTTCGAGCCAGGACTTTTCGTAACCGTTACCGCGGGCGCGCCAAAGGCGTCAGGGTAAGCGGCCACGATACGTTTAACCAACGACGTTTTACCGGAAGCGCTGGGGCCAGCGATAATCAGCGCGGGAACCTTACTGAAATCAACCGTGGAATTTGGTGAAGTTATATCATCTGAATTATTATTGAGACAACTGGAGGAAAACGAGGGTTTTAAGAAGGAATTAACATTATATTCCCTCTGCGGCGGCGCCCCAGGCATAATAACACTCCTTATTTGCGTAAGCCTACTGCTCTCGACAATCCCCTCTATAACTGTCCTGGCTACACAATCCATTACACTGCGTAAACCATGTAAACCATATAAACTGGCAACTAAATGCCCGCTTAAACTCAAAGGTGAAGCGCTTTGGTTAATTGGGCTACTACCACAGCTTCTCTTCCCATGTATCCTTCTGACTATCGATAATCCAACTTTATTAAATAAACCTCTATCAGTTGCGCCTGATTTTATATCTATAACTT
>JBDRDG010000087.1:0-2705 GCA_043821045.1 Candidatus Omnitrophota bacterium
GCATAGATCTTTTAAAGAAGATACGGGAAACAGACAAAGAGACAAGAATATACATAATAACCGGGTATGCCGACGAGTATAAGTATCAAGCCATGGGAGCCGGCGCGGATAAGTATGTCGAGAAGCCGTTGAACCTTCAAAAGATAAACAATATAATCGAAGATATAAAAAATAGAGGTTAGCGAACATGAGCAAACGGAAACGAACCTTACGGGACATGTTTCATGTAACGGCGAATAAGATGTATATACCGACAATGGCGGCGGTGTTTATCCGCCAGATGCTCATAGAGGACTTTAAGGATGTGGATTTACCTGCGGAGAAAAGAGAAGTTCTTGATAAGATCATATCAGATTTAGGGAAAGCGGAGAAGAAGGGATTAGTAGCCGATAAGATGTTTAAGACAATAAAAGATATTGTTTATGAGCGTATCAATCCCGATGAAATAATAATTGAGTGGGATGATGATACGGGGCAAAACAATTCTGGTAAATAAAGGAATAGTAAGGTTGATAGTATGACGGCGAGGGGCAGGGGGCGATTTTTTTTGTAGAGCTGCCTTTGTTATCAAAGTAAAAAAGGAGAGTGGATATGGCCAAAAGGAAAGTTTTAATCGTTGATGATGAGGCGGATATCGCCGAGTCGCTAAAAGAAATTGTGAAAAGAAAAGGCTGCCAGGCTTTCTCGGCTTTAAAGAGCGAGGAAGGGTGGGGGATTTTTCAGCGTGAAAGACCGGATATCTGTTGTATAGATATCCATATGCCCGACTCGGATTTTGACGGGATAGAGCTTCTTAGAAAAATAAGGGATATGGATAAAGATGTTCGTTGTTTTCTCCTGACCCGGGTTGAAGATAAAGATAAGCGGGATGAGGCCCAACGGCTAGGCGTTGAAGCTTATTTTGAGAAGCCTCTAAGCAGTGAAGAGTTTGAAAAGTTCATTGATTTGATAGCAGGGAAATAAGAACTAGCGGATAGCGTTTAGCGTATAGTCCTAGAAAAAGAAAGTATTAAGTAAAAAAGGAGAAGTTATGGCTAATCCGATGCAGAATGAAGAACAGATTTACCAGCGTATCAGGATGGAAGGTAGGACCGTGCCTAAAGATGTCTGGGATTTGATTAATCACCACGTGAGAAACGATCTGATGGTCGTCTCTATGGCTATCGGGACGCTGGCGTCGCTGCCTAAATGGATATTAAACGCGGCGTCGTTTCTTATCCGCTTTTTGTATAAAACCTCGCGGATGCCGGGTGAGCCGCCGGATGATATACTTACTATCTGCAATTCGGTTTTAAACCGGGTTAAAATTGTCGATACGTTTTTAAGAAAGTTAAAGGCGATTACTGAGGAGTAAGTTATGATAAAGATGTTGATTGTTGACGATGAACCGGAAATATGCGGTTATATAGGGAATTTTTTTAAAAAGAGAGGCCATAAGACTTTTATTCTTACGGATCCTTCCGGCGTACTTTCTCTGATTGAGAAGGAAGAGCCGCAGGTTGTTCTTTTAGATATTCTTATGCCCGGTGCCAGCGGCTTAGAAATCTTAAAACAGATAAAAAGCAAGTATAAGGACGCGGTGAAAGTTATAATGCTGACTATCGCCGATGATCAGGCTACAAAAACGGAGGCTTTTAGCCGCGGCGCTGACGGGTTTGTGAAAAAGCCCTTTACCACCGATTATCTGGAGTCGGTAGTGATGAAAGAAATAGAGGAGCTTTTGGCGTTAAGAAAAAAGGAAGAGTAATATGGATGAAGTAAAGATTCTTGTCGTTGAAGATGAAAGAGGCGTGTTAGAGGTTATTAAAAACTGTTTGCTGCGGTTTGTTCAAGCCCAGGTGTTTGAGGCAGATAACGCTGAGGAAGCTATTAGGGTTATGAAAGAAAATGACCTTGATCTTGTAATTCTCGATATAAAAATGCCGGGGAAAAGCGGCATTGACGTCATGCGCGAAGTTAAGGAAACTAAAGAGCTTCCTGATATTTTAGTCGTTACCGCCTACGACAGCGCGGCGGTCGCCGCTCAGGTGATAAAAGAGGGGGCGGTTGATTACATGACGAAACCGATTGTCGCCGAAACCCTGATGCTGAAAGTCGAAAACATCCTTTCGCCTAAGGGTAAGTATTTGGAAAAGAAATAGCGTATGGCGTATAGCGTTTAGCGGATAGTTTAATAGAGAGAAAACCTGCAAGCCGACCACCGAAATAATAAACAGCGATAACTAACTCAAAACCGAAATGTCTGTTTCGTAAATATGTGTTATAATTGTTTTTTGATTGATTCCGGTAAATCTTTGGCCAATTCGGGATAAGCTTCTATAAGACGGAATATATCGGCTAAATCTTTTTGCCTCTTGCTCTTTCTTCTTTCTTTATCAGTGTATGCCCATATTTTACCTTGAACGATGTCTGTAGCGGCAGCTACTTTCATCTCATATCCCATAACTGTCTTAAGGGACGCCCGCGGGATAAATTCCTGGTAACGTTGGTCAGTTTGTAGTTGAATCCTTAAGTCCGAATCGGCGCTGTTTAAATTGTAACTATGGGGGAATTGTTCGACCCGGAATGTTTTTCCCGCGGCGATAACCATGCTGGCGCGAACAGGCTGATCCCGGAAAGCCGCCAACATGTTTGCCGTCCCATGGGTACGAGCATTCAGAAACGGGATCATGGCGTTGACCCATTTCATCTTGGCGCCGAAACTG
>JBDRDG010000088.1:0-3887 GCA_043821045.1 Candidatus Omnitrophota bacterium
TCTCACAGTGGTTGTTAATTGATTATAACGACGTAATCCTACACGTATTTAATCAGTCAGCAAGAATCTTCTATGGTATAGACCGCTTATGGAGAGAAGCAAAGAAGGTGAGTATACCCAAACGACTCTTGTTGGAAAAAAATATTGATGATGGGGAAAATATTGATCGTAATTTTTCATGAATAATAATACATCCAAAAACTTTTTCTCCGCCTTTTAGGTATTATAAACACGCCGAAGGTTTTGTAAAAAATAAAATTTTATTTAAAAAAGGTTTACAAATGTTTTTTAATTTGTTAAATTAAAAATAGGGTTATATATATTATATTAGAAAAAGATAAAAAAGGAGGTGAGTCCATGGCAGTCAAAAAGAAGAAAGCAGCAGCAAAGAAACCAGCGAAGAAAGCAGCAGCAAAGAAGAAAAAAAAGTAATAAACTTCTCTGTGTGTAGATAAAAAGGGCCCGCCTCAAAAAGCGGGCTCTTAATTTTTTAATGAGACTTGCGTTTTTCAAGCGAAGCGCGGAAAAATGTTTAGTCGAATTATCCCAGGAGGGAGATGAGACTTACGTTTTTCAAGCGAAGCGCGGAAAAATGTTTAGTCGAATTATCCCATGAGGGAGATGAGACTTACGTTTTTCAAGCGAAGCGCGGAAAAATGTTTAGCCGAATTATCCCATGAGGGAGATGAGACTTACGTTTTTCAAGCGAAGCGCGGAAAAAAGCCTAGCCGTAATGAGGCTGTGATTTTTCAAACCGCAGGTGAAGAAAAAACACCTAGCCGAATTATCCCGCACCTTAGATTTTTTATATAGCGGGATCTCGCAAGAGCGGGAAATCCTGAGTAGCTTGTGGTGAGTGAAGTCGAATCGAACGAAGTGAATCGAAGGATCTTAATGAGGCGTATGTTTAAAATGAGGATGATTCTATGCATGAATATCACTTGGCCAAATCGGTTTTAAAGAGTATCCTGGAAAAGGTAAAGGATATTGGAGATATAAAAAGGGTATCGGCAGTTAAGCTGAAAATAGGCGAATTAAAGATGGTAACCGCTGATACTTTTAAAGAGACGTTTAGCGAAATAGCCCATAATACATTGTGCGATAACGCCTTGTTGGATATTGATATAGTAAAGGGAGATACAGTTGTTGTCGAAGATATCGAAGCAGAGTTTAATGAGGAAAATTGAGTTTGGCTTTTAGATTATGGGCTATTTACCTCGTTTTTGATACGGTCCGCTGTTGTTTCTCTTAAACTTATCGGTAAATCCCGCGGTTATAATATCAATATAAACTATTGACAATTTTTGGTTTTTTAGGGATATTGTTTTACCCGTATCGGCAGAGAAATTCTTCTGGATAAGAGAGAAAACAAAGGTATGAACAGATATATTTACGGTCCAATATATTCGAGACGTTTGGGATTCTCTTTGGGCATTGACCCGACGCCTGATAAGGAGTGTAGCTTCGCGTGTGTATATTGTCAAATTGGAAGAATAGTCGGTAAAACAGCAAAACGTTTTAACTGTGTTGATTTGGACCGTTTGTCCCGGGAAATTAAAAAATTTTTTTCAGACAAGCCGTCGATAGATTATTTGACTATTTCCGGCTCAGGAGAACCAACTCTGCATAAAGATTTAGATAAAATAATAGAAAGAATACGACACGTTACCGGAAGAAAAATACCGCTATGTTTAATAACGAACTCTTCCCTTTTATACCGCAGGGATGTGCGAAAAGAAATCAATTCTCTTGATTTGATGATTCCTTCGTTAGACGCTCCTAATAACGACGTTTTTCAAAAGATCAATTATCCCAGCAAGAATATCAGTTTTAATAAATTGATTGAGGGCCTGATTCGTTTAGGAAAGGAATTTAAAGGAAAAATCTGGCTTGAGATTATGCTGATAAAAGGGTTAAATGATAAAATAACCTTTCTGCCACAATTTAAAAAGATTATAGCCCAAGTCGATCCCGATAAAGTCCATATTAACCTGCCGATAAGAACAGCCGCTGGAAGTAAGAAAGGTCTAATGCCGAAGGCTGATACGGTCAATTTGTTTAAACAAGAAATTGGAAAAATATGTTCTGTCGTCGTTTATAAGAAATGTGTTGATCAAAAATTCGGAAAACGAAAGAACAGTGAAGATTTAATCGTCGCGTCATTGAAACGCCGGCCGCAGACTATTAAAGAGCTTAGCGCGGGGTTAAGTTTGGCGGCAGAACCGTTAACCGATGTTATTAATAATTTGCTAAATGAGAATAAAATAATATCTAAAGGCAAAAAAGGAAGTTGTCGGTATTGTGTAAATGCCGCCCGGCCGAAGAATGGCCGTTAAGGATATTATAAAAATAATTGGTCTGGCGATTTCGGGTAAAAGGAGATATCAGTTAGCGTGGCGATCAAAGAGAGAGTGCAAAAAATATTAAGTGAAATTCCCTCTTCTGTGGAAATCCTTGCCGCCACAAAAGAAAGGAGTAGTTCACAAATATTGGAGGCGATAGATGCCGGGATAAAGGTTGTTGGTGAGAATTATGTCCGAGAAGCGGAGTCTAAGCATGTCGTTATCGGTAACAAGGCCGCCTGGCATTTAATCGGCCATCTTCAAAAAAATAAGGTAAAGAGGGCGGTAAAAATCTTTGATCTTATCCAGACGGTTGATTCTTTAGGATTAGCCCAGATGATTAATCGCGAATGCGCCAAAATCGGCAAAACAATTTCGGTGTTTATTGAGGTTAACAGCGCCGCTGAGTCCCAGAAGACGGGAGTTTTACCGTCAGAGGCAGATAATTTGGCAAAAGAGCTAATCAGACTGGAGAATATACGTTTGATTGGTCTTATGACTATGGGCCCGTCAGTTGATGATCCGGTGAAATTAAGACCTTATTTTCGCGAAGTTAAAGAGTTGTTCGACCAGTTAAAGATAAACTACGGCAAAGGGATTAATTTAAATTATCTTTCCATGGGTATGAGTTCGAGTTACAAACTGGCAGTAGAGGAAGGTGCGAATATGATAAGGTTGGGTACGGCTATTTTTGGGACGCGATGAAGGCAAGGATTATTTTTGATAAAGATTCAATCAACGGCGATTTCTTTAAAGGGTGGGGGGTGTCTTTTCTCATCGATAACGATATATTATTTGACACGGGAGAAAACTTTGATTATCTTAACCAAAATTTTTCCCGGATGGGCGTCGATTTAAGGTCGATAAAAAAAATAGTGATTTCTCATGAACATTGGGATCATACCTCTGGATTGTGGGAGATTATAAAAGATAATAAAGATATCATTGTTTATGGGTGTTTAAACTTTTCGGATCGCTTTAAAAATAAGGTAAAAGCGGCCGGGGCTAAGCTTGTCATGGTAAAAGATTTTTGTCTGATCGGAAAGAATATTTATTCTAGCGGAGAGGTCTTGTCTAATTATAAAGGCGCAAATATCCCTGAACAGTCGCTTGTAATATTGACTGACAGCGATGTCGTGCTGGTTTGTGGCTGTGCCCACGCCGGTATTTTAGATCTCATCGGAAGGGTGCAAGATTCCCTTAATAAACAGGTTACCTTTGTTCTCGGGGGATTACACCTTTTGGATAAAGATAGGAGGACTCTCGATTATATAGTGAAAAAAATGCTTTCCGGCGGCGTTAGAAAAATCGCCCCCTCCCACTGCACCGGATATGACGCGGTCTTTTTATTGAAAGAATATTATAAGGATAATTATATCGAGGTAAAAGCCGGCGGAGATATTGAAATATAAATTGTTTAATCGAAACGCAGAAATCCCCGGTTTTCAAACCGGGGATGAATGCGAGGAGATTATCCCCGAGGGAGTCTGGGGTAAACTTCGAAGAAAATTACCCCAGTATATAGCGACCCGGGGGTCATTTAGG
>JBDRDG010000089.1:0-3244 GCA_043821045.1 Candidatus Omnitrophota bacterium
GAGGGGGGGCGGTTAGTCGTTACAGGTGAAGTCCCTATTATGAAAGTCTATAATCGAACCGGTGAATTAGTATATGGGATACTTAAGAAATTTAACTTTGCTGCCTTAGGGGAGAAATTCGGCCCTTGGCTGCGGATCGAAGGTAAAACAATAACAAAAGATAATCTTATGGATGTTCGCGTCGCCGCCGGTAAACGGCAACGCTATTATTTAGGTAATAACGCGCCGCCTAAGGTTATTATATGGACCGATGATACAAAAATGCCTTATATCGCGGCTAGTCATGTTGAAGAAGAGCAGTTTAACTTGAATATACCGGTGTTTCTTCTTAGAAAAAAGAAAACAAGGGGACGAGCAGTCCCGCGGTGCTCGTTACGAGACTTTTTTGCGCGTCTATCTACTAAGGAGGATCGGCGTGAGAAAGAAATATCCGAACATCTATTACGTAAACTACCGATGTTATTTCCTATGCAGGCATGGGAAGAAAACTATACAAAAGCGCTGGATCACTCGTTCTATACAAAAGAAGCGGGATTCTTCAATCTCGGGCAAAAAGGTGATGTGGAGGCGAGACAAAAGGCTTTAACCAGGGGGTATCTGTTAATTATAGATGTTGATGGTGCTTTGCTCTGGGAAGGAAAATGGCAAAAGACTCTTCGCGGGATGTTACATAAATATTTCCAGGACCATGGGATTTTAATAGTTGAAGGACGTTTTTTGAGTGAAGATAACAGGATCCGCTTTCTAAGTGAGTATTATTATCATTATCAAGGCAATCCAAATGATCCCGTGCGTTTGTTTTTAACCCCGAAGAAAGATATCTTATCAAAACGGCCTTTCTTCGTGAGGGCAGTCTCCCGCTGTAATTTCGATGGCGGCAATCCAGAAGTTAAACTTCCTCTTGAACGATATACAGACGGGGGAGAGTTTTACGATACGTTATCACGGCGATATCGTTCAGAGCTGAGATGGTGGCGGGGGTTTCTCATCGGCCAGAAGACAAACAAAGAGATGACTCTTCCTGTGCAGATACAGTTGTATCATACGCCGTTTTACACGCCATTTAAAGCGGCAGCGCTTTTCCAATGGCTGGATAACGGCTGGCCGATAAGGTTAATGAGAATCAAGCGTGGACAACGCGCGTACTCGATAGATATATCGTGGGATAATTTTATCCGGCTTGAATACAAAACACGCGGAGGATATGAGTGGAAAGTTTTAAGAACTCTTAGCCGCGAACAAAACGATGTGGCCGATGTTTATAGAACGCGATTAGCCCAGGAGTTATTAAAAGTCGAAGGGGAGTCTCTTCGCGTGCGATTTATTCCCGTGCATATTACTAAATATGGCAAGGGGCGTATTAAGCGCACGATTAATTTCTGCGGCCAGCATCCTGTGCCGGATGATTTTAGTAAAGGGGCGTTATTAGCGATCGTGTTCGCGCATCAAGACGGCCAATTTGTCAAAGAAAATATAAAAGCGAGAAGTGCGCCGGACAGGTCAAGAGGCGAATTTATTCAAAAAGACAGAGAGTATCTTATTAGGGTTTATGACAGAAACGGCAGACTGGTTAAGAGTACCGGCAAATACATCGGCGATTTATATGAATTATTTAAGGTGTTTGGTCCTTGCCTTAGGATCGAAGGCAAGATCGTTTCAGATAAAAAACATTTGGGTTTTACTATTAAAGGCCGAATCGTGAGGTATGATTTAGGCGCTCTTGCTCCGGATAAAGTTATGATATGGACCGATGAGCATGGTATGCCTTATATCGCGATTGACCAAGCGCGCGATGCGGTTGGTATTGATATGCCTGTGTTTTTTCTTGCGCAAGATCAGAATGTAGAAGAAATTAACGAAGAGCAGCAAGATATTCTTTTACCGGTTAAAGTGTGTTCTTTGGATTTATTAATGAAATGGTCTGTGATCCAAATTGGGGAGAACCGCGCGCTATTAAAAGCGGTTGGAAAGCTTGTTGCTCAAGAAGAACAGGAAAGTGAAAAAGCTAAAACGAAAGAGAAAGAGTTGAGGAGATTGTTTAAGGCGATAACTAAGGCTTCTTGCCGGGAAGGTTTGGACAAGATCAAACCCAAAGTAGCCTTAGGCGCGGCCCAAGAATGGAAACTGTCACTGGCTAAGAGAGTAAGGAAATTAGCTTTGGATGAGGAGGCGCGGGGAATTCGTTCGAGACGTAAGATAAACGTGCCAAAGAGTCTAAAAATGATAAGAGAGGCGAAAACAGCTAATACATTACCGGAGGAAGCAGAGGCGCAACCAGCGGTAACAGTACATATCGCGAAAGAAGAAATTGATAGCGCGATCAAGAATTGCATTGTGCGTCCCGACGGAGAGAATACGGGCAAGGTAACTGCTGATGAGTCTGCGCGGGCTTTGGCAGTGTTAAGGGATTTATTTTATTGGTTTTTTTATCGCGGAGAGGTTTTGACGATATCTGCGTTAGAGCTTAACAGTACAGTTGTGAAAGAACATGGCGAAGCGATTTACCGGCGTTTGTTTGGTAAGAGTTGGCAGGAACTTGTGCGTGTTCCAACCTTTTACCATTATTTCAAAAGGGTTCTGGGAATCCCCAATAATCATTCGGCAAATGGCGGCGCGAATGGCCGTGGGAGAGGAGGAAAACGGGCCGCGAATGACTTAGTGGCGATATTTAATGGAAATAATTTTGCCGATAATCCCTTTGACCATGATGCAAGCTCAAGCCTACATACGAGAGACTATAGACGAGAGGCGAGAGACAGGATCTATAAATATGAGCTGTGCGCTGTCGTTTGTCGTCTTGTCGGTACATCTATCTCTATTAATGGCCCGCCCGCCGCCTTCGGCGGATCGCCATTTCTTTCAATCAACAGTTCAAATAATTTACAAGGTTTTATCTTGCGTATTATTTCTTTTTCTATGCCGCGCCGGAGGACGCCAGCTGCCGATGGTAGCCTTCTGGTTTTTAACCCCACCTTTTATCCCGCCAGATATATTTCTTCTTCGCTAAGAGCAATAAGCAAGGAGGATGAAGCGCTGTTAGATGATTTAAAAGAGATGGGATTGAACAGGTCCTTTGATAAGAGTATTACCCTGGAGATGATTTTGGAAAAGCACCAGAGTGTTTTAGACCGGGTGATTGCTTTATCAAAAGAAGGCCTCTATGAACAGGCTCTGGATTTATGCGACAGGCTGCGCTTCGAAGGCGATACCGGGTTGCACCATCTTTTTTGTTTCTGTGGTTTAT
>JBDRDG010000090.1:0-4542 GCA_043821045.1 Candidatus Omnitrophota bacterium
CCGAGATGGATGTCACAAGCGGTGGGATCAAATCCTATCTTTAATTTTAAACTGCTTTTCTTTTTAAATACAAGTTCGAGTTTATCAACTAATTCCCTTTGAGAAATAAAATCGACCGTGCCTTGAGATATTACTCGTAAAGTTTCCTCAATCAGTTTTTTCATGCAAGGTTATTTATGTTAACAGGAAAAAACATGAGGAATAAAAACGACTCTATAGACGCATTAACACCGCCGGCCTATATATCCAAGAGAATAAGCCGCCACCGGCTATAGCGAACACTAAGGCCACGAGATATTTCGGGGAGGTCGGTGGGTTATATGTTTACTCCTCTAATTTGGCTGAAAGACCAATCTTGGCGTTTTCTTCGTCAACCTTGATTATTTTTACCTTAAGCCTATCCTGAGGATTCAGCGCCTGCATAGCCTCTTTATCTATCTCTCCGGAAAAAACCAACCCTTCTAAATCTTCTTGAAGCTTAACGAACACGCCAAAATTAGTGACTTTTACAACTTCTCCCTCGAAGATTTCTCCCAAAGGATATTTTTCTATGATTTGCGGCCAAGGGTTAGGCGTTAACTGTTTGACTCCCAGAATTATCTTTCGATTGCTTTTATCTATCCCCAGGACCTTAAATTCATAGGAGTGGCTCCGCCGCAGCACTTCCTGCACTCTGTTTACCTTACGCGTCCAGGAAAGGTCTTCGCTATAAACAATGCCTTCTAACCCGTTTTCTAAATCAATATAGGCGCAATTCTCGCCGAAACCGCTTACATTACCTTTCAAATTGAAGCCGACCTCAACGTTATTCTCAATCGTTTCCCAAGGATCGCGCTCTAACTGCTTTACACTCAAGGAAATTTTCTTATTCTGCGATTCCACACCGATTATTTTTGCTTCAATCGTATCGCCGATAGCAAAAGCCTCGGAAAGATTAATGAATCTTTTCGTCCATGATATCTCGCTTATATGAATCAGGCCTTCAATGCCTTTCTCTAACTCAACGAACAAACCGTATTTCTGGATGTTTACGATCTTTCCTTTAATCGTCGAAGCGACAGGATATTCCTGATCAATTTCCTGCCAAGGGTCGGGTGTCGTCTGTTTTAGCCCCAAAGAAATTTTGCCTTTTTCTTTATCAAGGCCTAAGACAACTATTTCTATCTCGTCATTCACCGCTACTATTTCCGATGGATGAGAAATCTTCTTCCAGCTCATGTCGGCGATATGAAGAAGGCCGTCAACCCCGCCCAAATCAACGAACACGCCAAAATTTGTTATACTTTTTACTTTACCAACCCTCTTCTGATCGACTGCCAGCTCTTCCCATATTTTCTTTCGCAAGGCGTCTTTTTCTATACGAATCGCGTCCTTGCGCGAAAGAATAAAATTCTGTTTAATCTTGTTCATTTTAACAATTTGAAAATAACTCTTCCTGCCGACAGCCGAATCATCGTCCATTTTGAAAGTAGAAAGGCTTTGCGGCAAGAATCCTTCCACTCCGAAAACCTTAACCATGTAGCCGCCTTTCACCCTGCGAAAAACCATGCCTTCAACCAAATCGCCTTCGTTATAATTAGTGGCTAATTTCTGCCAACCTCTTGATTCCTGCGCCCGGGCGTAAGAAAGGATTATTTTACCCTCCTCATCTTCGACATTATCAACCAAAACCTCTATTTCGCCAAGATTCTCTAAATCGTCAATACCGCGGAACTCTTCTCTAGGGATAATCCCTTCGGCTTTATAACCGACATCGACGACTACGCCTTGCGACGAAACAAGAACGACTTTTCCTTTTACGATCTCACCTTCTTTCAACTCTTTGATGGAATCAAAATAAGCTTCTTTTAACTCTGTAACTAAATTGTCCACGTATACCATCCTCCTTTTTTAAAAAAAATTTTTACAATTATCTCCTAATTCCTTTGATTTGTCAATAATTAACTACATATCTCTTATTTTTTCTACTACCCGGCGGGCAAACTGTTCATAACTCTCATTTTTACTTGGAGCTGTTATCTTTTCAAACACAACTTTTACGGAATGCCTTTTAAACGCTTTCGCCCCTTTAGGCAATATTTTATCGGTGCCGGTCAACTTTGCCAGAATAACCGGCGCGGCGGTTTTTTTGAACAAAAAACCTATCCCGCCTAAGGCTTTATCCGGCGCGGCCCCCCTTGTCCCTTGAGGAAAAATCAATACCGCTTTGCCCCCGCGTAAAATTTTAATCGCCTGCCGCATAGCAAAAAGATCGGTCTGCTGCCGTTTTAGAGGAAAAGCGTTTAATTTTCTTATCAGCCAGGAGAAAAACTTATTTCTAAACAACTCCTCTTTGGCAAGAAAATTTAACTGGCGGCGGCAAGCCACAGCCAAGACCGGCGGGTCAATATTGCTCAAGTGGTTAGAGGCAAGGATAAAAGAACCTTCTTTAGGAATAAATTCTCTTCCTTCTACTTTAATGCCAAAGAAAATCTTGAAAATTACCAAGAGAATAAAACGCACAGTCCAGTAAAACATACTATCTATAGCCTCTTAACCAGCTTACTGCCCAACTCAAGTAGAGACGCGGCCTCTTTGTTTGACTTCGCTTCGGAGTAAACCCGCACGATAGGCTCTGTGCCTGATTTTCGGAACATAAGCCAGCTGTTATCGGCAATGAGTTTTATTCCATCGCTTTTGTTTATCCTAACTACTTTCCTTCCTAAAAGACGAGAGGGGAATCTAAGAGAATCCAAAGACCTCGTCATCTGGCTGACGGGAAAAGATGTCTTGGCATAATACCACCGGCCGTATTTCTTCCAAAGATCTTTTAATAAAATGTCAAAACTCTTCTTCTTACAAGCAATCATCTCTAAAATCATGAGAAACGATGCCGTGCCGTCTCTTTCCGGTATATACCCTTTAAAGCCGATACCGCCGGCTTCCTCCCCGCCGATCGATATTAACTTCTCTTTAAACAACTGGGAAATATATTTAAAGCCGACTGCCGTTTCATAGCAGGGTACGCCGAGAGAAAGAGCGACCGTATCAATCAATTTACTTCCCACTACGGTTTTCGCTATCCCCTCTTTTTCTTTTCTGTCCTCAACCATATGCAGAGCTAAAAGCGGCAGGAGTATCTGGGCGTCAATCAAAACGCCATTTCTGTCGATAACGGCAATCCGGTCGGCATCACCGTCTAAAACCACGCCTAAATTGTAAATGCCTTGCTTCATTTTTTTAATTGTATCTTGCAAATTGGGTTCGATCGGCTCAGGGTGTATGCCGCCGAAAGAAGGGTTAAACTCATTATGGATATAATCTACTTTTATATTTGAGGCGCCAAGAATTCTCTCGATAAAAGAATCACCCACGCCATACATATTATCCATCAATATTTTTAACTTTAATCTCCTTATCTTCTTTATATCAACAAAATTCCTTAAGAAAGCGATGTAATCACCGCTTATATCATCTATTCTAACCAAGCGGCTCTTTACGGCCGCTTCAAAAGAGATCAATCTAGGTTTTTGCTTATACAACAATTTCTCTATTTTGTCGGTTAAAGACTTGTCGGCGGCGGCACCCTCTTTTGTCTTGATTTTAAGGCCGTTAAATTGAGCCGGATTATGAGAAGCGGTAATCATGATACCCAAATCATACTTCTTATACAGGCATTCAAAACTGACTATAGGAGTGGGTATCGCCTCTTTCGACAATACTACCTTTATATTATTGGCGGCTAAAACACAACTGGCAGCTTGAGCGAATTCACGCGATAAAAAACGGCGGTCGTAACCGACAACAACACGTTTGTTCTTTTTTGATGATCGTATGAGGTAGTCAGAAATAGCCTGCGAAACAATCCTTACATTATCAAAGGTAAAATTATCAGCAATAACCCCCCGCCATCCGTCAGTACCGAATTTAATCATATTCTTCTCCTTTCTAAACTAGCGTATAGCGTTTAGCGGATAGCGTATAGGAAACAATAATTAATTATATCTGCAATCTGTAATCTCCAATCTGCAATCTAATATTAACTATACGCTACACGCTATACGCTAGACGCTAATTATTTTATACGCTATACGCCATACGCTAAACGCTAGATAGATATAGTCTGTGCTTCTTTATGTATCGTTCAACCGAATCCGGCACCAAATATCTTATTGTCATACCTTTCTTAAGGTATTCTCTTACTAAAGAAGAAGTAATTCCGACATGCGGCATATCCATAAAAATAAAATCACCCTTTTGCCTTACGGGAAAATCCTTTCTCTTTACGACAACGATCTTAACTAAGCGGATGATTTTCCGGTAATCCCGCCAGCTGTTGAAAGCATTGGCTAAATCAGCGCCAATAATAAGAAAAAAATCTTTTTGACGGTATTTTCGTTTTAATTGCTTTAAGGTATCAATCGTATAAGAAATACTGCCGCGTTTTATCTCCCAATCCAAAACGCCAAAACAACGGTTACTGCCGACAGCCAGCTCCACCATACGTAAACGCTGGCCGGCAGCGGCTAAATGGGTATCTTTATGCGGCGGCTGGTTGGTAGG
>JBDRDG010000091.1:0-2033 GCA_043821045.1 Candidatus Omnitrophota bacterium
CCCAGGTCTCAATGTATCTGATACATAAGACAATAAGCCCGATGACCAATAGTATAAGAAATAATACTTTATTCATTTATCTATAAGCATGGAAACCGGGAAGTTTCTCGTTTTTTACTTTCCGGAACCGTTCATCTTCAACGTTCATAATGGCTTTGATAAAACGCCAGAAGATAAGAATGTTGGTTTTAACTTTCTCTTTTACCTGTTCACCCGCAGGTACTAAATCGCCTTTTTCATCCCACCAGACCCCCAGTTCGTATGCGGGGTTCTCTATCCAGATTCCTACATCATCAATGCCGGTTACCACCGCCCATATTTCATCCTTGTAGATTTGAAAAAGAGAAAGGTCTCCCCTTATTTCTTCGCCAAACTTAAACAGCACTAATTTGCCTTTTAATTCTTCTAATTGCATATCAGCCTCCTTTAATGAGCAGACGACTTATGGAACGTAAGTGACATAAGTCGAAAGGCGTAAGCCGTCTGCAATTTTCCCGCTAGCCTATTCTTTAGGAGGCGGGATCCCGCCTCCTATTTACATAGCTTGGCGGGAAACCCCACACACAGTTACTACGTAGAGATGCTACTATGTATCTGGGTGGGGGGTAAGTTCGGCCAGATAAGTTATGTTCCGTCAAAAAGATTGACGGACCCGCCAATGCTTTGTGGCGGGCGCTTACATTATTAATAATAAGGCTACATAACTTATGGCCTTACTTAATAACAAAGGCAACCCCCATTTTAGAGAGTTGCCTTAAAAGAATTTTTTCTATTTTTATCATCAGCCATTTCCTTATAGCTGTAAAATATTTTACAGCTAGATAGCGAAATGGTCAAGGTTAAATCTGCAGTAACCAGTGCATGTTATGGTTACGCCTAATCCATTCCTGCACAATTCTATATCCCATGAAACGAAACATTGCATTGCGAAAATGTAGTCTTATAAGCAAAGATATGGACCTGGAAAGAGAATAAAATTTGGCGTACGCATTGATTACGTTTAGCTGGAGCTGTTTAGCGGATAATAGTTTGGGCTTAAAAACAACGTGCTGACCGTCATAAAGACTCCAGTCGTGGCTGAAAATACGATTTTGCTTCTTTAGCTCTTCATGAAACTTCGTTCCGGGCACAGGAGTAAGAATCATCATCTGGATAGTATCTATCTTTTGCTTTATGGCAAACTTCAGAGTATCCCATATGGTATTTTCGCTATCATCATCGCCGCCTAAAACAAACATCCCGTGAATTCTAATCTTCTTCCTACGAAAAGAACGGATTGCATTTATTATATCTTCGACGGTTTGTTTCTTCTGATAAGCCTGGAGTGTCTTAAGGTTAACGGATTCGAAACCAACGCAGACCACATTGCAACCGGCACGCGCCATAAGACTTAAAAGCTCATCGTCTTTTGCGGCATCACAGCGCACCTGACAGGACCAGTTACGGATTTTATGCTTTAGCATAAGCTCTAATAAGGTGCGCGTGCGTTTAGGATGCGCGGTAAAATTATCATCGCAGAAGAACAATGACCTTGCATTCCTGGATGCCAACTCTTGTATAACATTTTCAGCGCTGCGGAAACGGTATTCACGGCCGAACATCTTTGTCACGGAACAGAAAATGCAGTCAAAAGGACAACCTCTTGAAGTAGAGATGGGCATAATGAAAGAAGGCAATTTATAACCTTTGATTAAAGAGAAATCCGGATGCGGCAGGCTATCCAGATTCTGCGGGGGCTTGCCATAAACAATTGCCTCTTTATTTAAGCCTTCTACCACATCAACAATTACCTCTTCAGCCTCACCGACAACTACCTGCCTGGCAAATTGTAACGCCTCATCGGGTAAAAGGCTAGCGTGGACGCCTCCTATAATTACTTTTTCTTTAGGGAGTCTCCCGGCTATCTCATACCCGCGCTTGGCAGTGGAAGTCAGAATTGAAATACCTACTATATCCGCGTTTAACCGGGAGTAATCAGGCCTGTATATATCTTCGTTGTAAATCTGGACATCGTGGCCCCTATTCTTAAGAAT
>JBDRDG010000092.1:0-3357 GCA_043821045.1 Candidatus Omnitrophota bacterium
AAAAATGACCTTCGCCTCAGCGAGTATAATCTCGGCCATTCCCAGAATAAAATATCCGTCAGGATTTAAACAGTTGTAAAACTTACTTAACACATTCTCTTTTAAAGCTTTATTAAAATAAATAAATACGTTGCGGCAAAATATTATATCAATGTCTTGCGGATATTTATCGTTGATTAAATCTTGCCTCTCAAATAAAACCATACTCCTTACAACATCTTTTAAAAAATAGTTGCTGTGGTCTAGTTGCTCAAAATATCTTCTTCGCAGATCTTCAGGAACATTCTTTAAACTATTGGAATGATAACGCCCTTCTTTAGCCAGCCTTATTGCTTCGGAATCAACGTCGCTAGCGCGTAAATCAAACCGGTCGGATATACCGGCTTCTCTCAACATAATTGCTAAAGAATAAGGCTCTTCGCCATGAGCGCAGCCGGCGTGCCAGACTTTAAATTTTCTTTCTTGCATTGAAAAATCAAACACCAATTTCCTGAAAAACTTCTTTAGGGCATCCCATACGCCGGGATCTCGGAAAAACTCGGAGACATTTATGGTTAAAACTTCAAAAAGCTTCTTGTATTCATCGGGATTATCAACAAGAATTTTTAGATACGCGGGATACGAATCTGACCGGGTTGCCTTCATCCGCAGGGCTACCCTTCTCTTTAAAAGATCACGCCGATACTGGCTAAAGTTAACTCCTCTGTCCTGGTATATCCGTTCGAGAAGTTCATCAAACCACTGTTCGCGGTTACCATCTATCTTATGCGGGGGGTTATTACTAACCTGATTGAATGCCGGAGTAAGTTTATATAGAATATCCTTGGAGATTTCATGAAAAATACGCCTTCTTATTTCCACGTACTCGGGAGAATCGGAATCAACAAAACAGGGGGGTAGTCTTTCAACAATAATCCTCTTTATCTCACTTTTACAAAGATCGCAGCGGCAAATATCAAACTTTAGATCTACAAGACGATCAACTAAATCACCGATAATTTCTTCGATAATATTCCTTCCCTTAGCCATTGTTTATCTATCTTTCCTTAAGTTACGCGCAGTATTTCCTCCACGGTAGTTACTCCGGCGAATAATTTATTCATTGCCGATTCACGCAGGCTTTCTAAGCCTTCTTTTCTCGCCTCTTCTTTTATATCATCAGCTGATGCTTTTTTCAAGACTAGGCTTTGGATAGAAGGGTTGTTTTTGATAAGCTCAAAAATACCAATTCTGCCTTTATATCCAGTATTATTACATAATTTACAGCCTTTACCTTTATAAAAAACAGTCTTTCCTTTCGGGTCTATACCTAAATTATTCAAGGTTTCTTCCGAAGGCCTGTGCTCCTGCCGGCAGTGAAGACAAATCTTGCGTATAAGCCTCTGAGCAACAATACCTAAAATAGAAGAAGATACTAAAAAAGGCTCTATGCCCATCTCGATCAAACGGGTAAAAGCGGTAGCGGCATCATTAGTGTGAATAGTAGAAAACACCAGGTGCCCGGTTAAAGCCGCCTGGACCGCTATCTCGGCTGTTTCTAAATCTCTAATTTCACCAACCATAATGATATCGGGATCTTGGCGTAAAAAAGACCTTAATGCCGCGGCAAAAGTTAAACCAATCTTAGGGTTAACATGGACCTGCCTAATTTGAGGAAACTGATACTCAACCGGATCTTCAACTGTCATTATATTAATATCTTCCCGGTTAATTTTTTTTAAGGCGGCGTATAAAGTAGTCGTTTTACCGCTGCCGGTAGGGCCGGTAACAAGAATTATACCGTAAGGATGGTTAATTAAAGATTCAAAGTCTTTAAGCTGTTCCGGGGCGAAACCGACACGATCCAAATCAACCACGAGTGTGCTTTTATCAAGGATACGTAAAACAGCATTTTCACCATGTACGGTAGGGCAGGTCGACACGCGAAAATCAATGTCGTTTGTGGCTACTTTCATGATAATCCTTCCGTCCTGCGGCAGGCGCTTCTCGGCCACATCCAGTCTGGCCATAATTTTTATACGGGAAATAATCGCCGGCTGCAAATACTTAGGTAGAGAATCACGCCGGTAAAGAATCCCGTCTATCCGGTAACGTACCCCGAGGAACTTATCTTCCGGTTCAATATGAATATCGGAAGCGTTCTGTTCAATAGCCCTTACGACAATGAGATTAACCAGTTTTATAATCGGCGCTTCCTCGCCTAAAGACTCGACATCTTTAATCTTCCCTTTGGTTAAATTTGCTACTATTTCCTGTAAAGAACCGCTCATACCGTAATACTGATCCTGGGTTTTATGGATGGTTATCTCATCAGCCAACACCGGCTCGATCATACAACCGGTTATTTTCTGAAGCTCATCAACAATAAAAACGTTGGTCGGTTCGGCCATTGCCACGGTAAGAGTGTTTTCTAACTTAAAAATCGGTATTAACTTGTACTGCCGGGCAAAATGTTCCGGAACAAGGCGGGCGACATCAGGGCTGATAATATAGGAAGAAAGGTCAAACTTACTAATCCCCGTCTGTAAAGCTAAGCAACTATCGAGCTCCTCCTTAGTAAGCCACCCATTTTTAATTAAAATTTCGCCTAACTTCTCACCGGTGAGAGACTGCTCTTTTAACGCATTCTCGAGCTGTTCTTCATTTATATAGCCTTTCTCCACGAGGACTTCGCCGATTTCTTTTCTCTCTTTATTCATATTTATCTACTTATGATATCGAAACATACACTATTTTGCAAGAGGATATTCCCCTACTTTTCCCAGACACCGCTAATTTCTTCTTGGCAAAACTTACATCTTCCCTCTACAAGATTATTTTCCAGTATAGAGTAGCCGGCGCGTTTAATAACTATCTTATTGCAGTTGGGACAAAAGGTCGATTCCTGCGCGATTCCCGGCAAGTTGCCGATATATACATATTTAAGGCCGTTCTCCCTTGCTATTTTATATACGTTCTTAAGCGTCTCTATTGGTGTAGGCGGTATATTTTTTAATTGATACTGGGGGAAAAAACGGGAAATATGCAACGGCACATCCGCTCCGAGGTTATCGTTTATCCACTTACACATCTTGGCAATCAACAAGGCATCGTCATTTTTACCGGGAATTATTAAAGCGGTTATCTCAAGATGTACACCCTTCTTCTTTATCGCCTTTAAAACCTCTAATACCGGCTCTAATTGAGCCCCTTGGCACATATGGTTATAAAAATCCTCGCTGTAGCTTTTTAAGTCAATATTGACGAAATCCATGTATTCCAAAAGTTCAGCTAGAGGGACAGGGTTAATATAGCCACAGCTATGCATACCGACATAAAGACCATCCTGCTTAGCCAATTTTGCGATATCAAGCATAT
>JBDRDG010000093.1:0-2744 GCA_043821045.1 Candidatus Omnitrophota bacterium
TATGCCAAGATAATCCTGCCCAGTGCGAGGAAATGCGGCAGCGAAGAAACAGCCATATAAAGAATATGTTAGAAGAGTTAAAAAAGCAGGATCCCCAAGGCTACGAAGCGATTAAGCAGTGGATGGAAAAAGGGGGGCAAGAGGACATTTCCTAAATGGTTTTTGATAATAAGCCAGGTATTGCTTAGGCGAAACCAATGCTGATTTATAAAGAAGAAGCGATAAAAGAGTTTGTTGAGCGTTTCCTCGCGGGCGACAAAGAGGCCTTTAACGCCATGGGGCGTCTGATCGCTTCCGACATTGTAAACATAAGCTATCGTTACGTGGCAAACTACGACGACGCTAAAGATGTTTGTCAGGAGGTGCTTGTCAAACTGTATAAGAAATTGGGAATGTTCCGGCAGGCCTCTAAAATATCGACATGGATTTACCGCCTGACGATAAACACGGCGATTGATTTTTTACGCCGTGGGAAAAGAATTTTTTCCTTACGCGAAGAGACGCTGGAAGATACAGAAAGCGTTAATAAGATGGGAGAAGAGATAGAAAAGAATGATGATCGGTCGCTGATTAAAGAGGCTTTAGCGAAATTGCCGTTACGGCAAAAAAACGCGATAATTTTAAGGCATTTCGAAGGATTAAAGATAAGGCAGATAAGCAAAGTTTTAGGCTGTTCGCAAAGCAGCGTAAAGACCCATTTAACACGCGGGTTAGAACATTTACGACAAGAAATAGGAGGTAAGCCATGAGATGTCCGAGTAAGAGTGAGTTAACCCTTTTCTATTATCAGGATGTATCGCAAGACTTATATAAACGCATCGAAGATCATCTGGCCCGTTGTTCCGATTGCGGCAAGCAATACTCCGACCTGGCGAGTTTTTTAGGCAAGATTAATAAAGAGGAAGTTAAATTAAGCAGCAAAGATATAGAGACAATTCTTTACAACGTTAAGAGGAAAATTGAACAACCTTCTTTTTTGGATAGAGCAAGAGAGATGGTTAACAGGCTTTTAGAACAGGCCCGCCTTGGCTTCTTGGCCAGGCGGCAGTTTGTGCCGGTTGTGGTTATACTGCTTTTAGTCTTAACGGTTATGCCTTTTTTGGGCCGGCGGCAAGATTCTTTAGATAAAGAACTCGCTATTTTTGAGATCGAGATGGAATTGTCTGTAGACAATCTTGAAGGCTCTCTATTTGACCTTTATGAACAAGGCGCCTTTTCTGGCCAAGAGGCAATATCCGAAAGTAAACACAGCCGGCAGGATGTCGCTTGATAGGCAAGGAGAGTTATTTTGACGAGCCATGTCAGTTAAGCTTTTTTATCCCAATCCTTTTTACCTCTTATTTCCCCCTTTTCTTAAAAATTATAAGACCCGCCCCAACTCATCGTTAGTCTCACGAAAAACACCTGTTGTCTTAGGTGAGACAGATCGGGTTATGGGCTGATTGAAAGCGCTTTCAGAGATAAGGCCGAAGTCCCTTTAAAATACTTAATTATATATGGTATAAATATAAGGATAACCCCTTGGGGAGGGGGAAGAGGCAAAAATCCAATATTTCCGGGTATGGTTAACTACTTTTTACAGAGAAAAGGCAGGGTTTTATCCAAATTCATTGGATTTTTTGTAGTTATCTGTCTTGCCGGCGTAAGTATTTTTATCTACTCCCAGAAAGAGGAAGAGCGATCTTCTTCCTACTCTTACGCTTCAGTCCTGCCCTACATGCCGGCGCCTAACGAGCTGATTACGAAAAGTCCTGAAGGAGACGGCGTGCTTCTTTTAGGCATCCGCCTCTACCCTGACGATCCGTTCAAGTTTGATTTTATCATTGATCAGGGGCACGAAAACATTGAACAAGAGAAGTTAAGAGATGAGTCGGCGCGCATCATCAAATATTTCTTATCCGCCTTAACCATTCCCGAAGAAGATCTGTGGGTAAACTTATCGCCGTATGAGCAGGATGAGATAGCGGCGGATGAGCTTGGTTTAACCGATATGGGTAAGGATATGCTGGGGGAAGATTATGTTTTAAAACAGCTTCTTTCTTCTTTGACTTACCCCGAGAGTGCTTTAGGAAAAGAGTTCTGGAGTAAAGTTTACAAACGGGCTCAGGCGCTTTTTGGCACGACGAAAGTCCCCATAAACACCTTCAATAAAATCTGGATTGTTCCCGAATGGGCCTCCGTTTATGAAGATAAAGACCGGGCCTTTATCGGCGGCAGCCGCCTTAAAGTTATGCTGGAAGAAGATTACCTTGCCTTGAAAAATAATCTTGATAATGGAATCGTGACAAAAGGCGGGTTAAATGAAGAAGAGATAAAAGATGTAAATAATCTTGCTTCAAGCGTAACCAAAGAGGTTGTTCTGCCGGTGATTGAGGATGAGGTTAATTACGGGAAGAACTTCGCCATCCTGCGCCAGATTTTCCGCTCGGTTATCTTAGCGGCATGGTTTAAGACGAGATTACGGGAAAGCATTGAACAAAAGATAAAAGATAACAGAAAACAGAAAACAGATTCTCAAGAGAACATACCGATACTGCAGAGAATATTTGTTGATAAGAAAAAGATCAAGGGAATAGAAGTCGACGATGAAGAGGTCAAAGAGAAAATCTATAATCAGTATTTAGAGGCCTATAAAAAAGGCGTTTATAATTACGTAAAAAAAGATTATGACCCGTCTTCCGGCAGGTATATAAAGAGGCAGTATTATTCCGGCGGGATAAATTGGTTTGGCGGCGCTTCGTCCT
>JBDRDG010000094.1:0-4932 GCA_043821045.1 Candidatus Omnitrophota bacterium
CCGCCCCACGTACTAACGTGGTAAGGAATCCCGTTAGAATGGTAGGTCCCACGTGCATGCACGTGGGGCTCAATCATAACTTCTTTAATATGAATATGTTACAGATAGGACAATCTATTTAACCCAGATTTTTTATTAGGAAAATTTGCCCGGATACCCTTACGTGCAGGCTACGCTCGGGCCGACCCAAACTTTTCTAAGCCGAAGGCTATGGGAAAATTCCTTGGGGCGGGGTTAGACGGAGAAACGCGTAATTGGAACAGTATGCCATGAACCATATGCTTTCGATTAGGTAAAGTAAGGATTTTAATAATTTTTGCTTAAGGCGATTGTCTAAAATATAAACGTGGCGGCCTTGCGAGAAATGGCCGGGTGAGAAGCAGTGTTACAAACGGAACTTTGCTACCATGGTTTCTAAGTCAGAGGCGATTTTTGAAAGCTCCTGGGCGCTGGAAGACATTTCTTGCATCGATGCTGTTTGTTCTTGAGTCGTCGCGGTAGCTTCCTGAGCGGCGGAAGCCGATTCTTCCGATATTGTCGTTACTTCGCGTACCGAGATGCTGACGTCCTTTGTTCCTTTGAGCTGTTCTCCAGAAGAAGATGCTATTTGATTTACAAGAAGAGATACTTCTTGGGCGGCATTAACAATTTGTCCTAAAGCGCTTCCGACTTCGTTTACAATTTTTACTCCTTGGGCTATTTCTTTTGTTCCTGTTTCCATTGAGTTGGCAGTTTCAATAGTTTCATTCTGGATCTCAGCGACTAATTTACCTATATTTTTTGCTGAAGAGGCAGATCCTTCGGCCAATTTACGGACTTCCTCGGCAACTACGGCGAATCCCCGGCCGGATTCACCGGCGCGGGCTGCTTCGATAGCGGCGTTGAGCGCTAACAGGTTAGTCTGGTCAGCTATTGTAGTTAAAATATTTACTATCTCCGATATTTGTTTTGAACGGCCGGTAAGTTTTTTTATGCCATCGGCCGATGTCCCTATGACTATATCTATTTTAGACATTTTATCTACAGCCTGATTGGCTAAATTCCTTCCTTCTTTGGCCGTAATCGTGGTTTTTTCTGAAGCTTTTGCTGCCGACTGGGCATTGGTAACGACTTGATTTACCGAAGCCGACATGTTTTGCATTATTTTTGAAGTGTCCTCCATCTTAGAAGCCTGTGTGGAAACGCCCTTGGATACTTTCTGTATTGTAGAGGAGATTTCTACCGTAGAGGTATTTACTTGTTGGGCAATAGCCGAAAGATTTTGGGCGGAGGTGGTTACTTTTTTTGCCGTTGAACGCACTTGTGAAACCATGAGATGAAGGGTGCCGATAAATTTGTTGAACAAATTGGCTAATTCCCCTATCTCGTCTTTTGACACGATCATAATCCGTTGGGTAAGATTGCCGCCGCCTTCGGCCAGAACGGCAAGAATAGATATGACTTCTCTCACGGGATTAGTTATAGTTTTCGATATCAACAGGGATACAAAAATAGTTATTATTATTACGGCAAAACTTACTGCGAAAATTATTTTCATCAATGTGTAGGCGCCGGACATAAGTTCCTTAGTGGGAATTGTTATACCAATAGACCAGTTGAAGCGCTCATAAGGTTCATAAAAGACGTATTTATCTATTCCTTCGTATAGGTATTTGCCGGTTCCTTTCTCCAAAAGCATCATTTTATTAATAACGTTCCGCAAAGATTCGCTCGATGATTGGCTGAGGTTTTCAACTAAGATTTTATTTTTTTGCGGATGGGCAAGAATAACGCCGTCTTTGTTAATGATATAACCGTAGCCTGTTTCTCCGGTAGTTATATTATCAACGTAGGAAGTTATCGCGGAATTCTTAATGTCTATGGCTAGCAGCCCTTTTTTTTCGCCCTGTTCAACTACGGCAGTTGTCATGGTTATTACCGCTTCGTTAGTGTCCGGTGAGCGGTAAGTTTCACTTATGTAAATATTATCGTTTAAACTAGCCTGCATGAACCATTTACTTGTTGATTCATCGCGGGTTTTATTTTGGCCAGTTTTTAGAGTGGTTAATATTTCTTTGCCTTGTCTGGTAAGCAGACGAATTTGGCTTATATACTTATGTTCTTCGATATAGTTGCGGAAAGAAGATGTCGTTGGGCTAAGATCTTCATCAAATTCAGCAAGAAGAAAAGCCATGGATGACATCGATTTTGTCGCGAGTTCTTTTGTGTTAGAGAGGCAGATGTCAATAAAAACATCCATTTGTTCAACAGACTTTTTAGTCAATTTTACCAGCTGGCTGTTGGCTTGATCAAAAAGAGTGCGCGAGGCGTTAAGATAGGAAATTATTGCCAGGGTAGTAATTGGAATTATTGTCAGTAACAAATAAGAACAGAGCAGTTTAGAGCGTATTCTCATTTATCCCTTTTTTTCTCCATGCCGTTTGTTATTACCCGCTTGCTTAGGATTAAAGACGCAAGGAGAGCGGCAAGTAAGAGAGATCCCGTAGTGAAGAGGATGTTCAGTTTTATAGCCTCTGTGCCGGCATTGATCTCGTTTACCGGCATTGTTATCCCTATGGCCCAGTTTAACGCCGGGAAGGGAGCGTAAAAAGTAATCTGGGGAGTTTTATCCATTTTGTGGTATCCATAGCCTCTTTTTGAGGAAATCATCGCGCTTATAATATTGTCATAAGAAGGGTCATCTGATAGGCTAAGCGCTTCGGTTAAAATTTTTTCTTTCTGGGGATGAGCGACGATAAGAGCCGTTTGATTAATAATATACGCGAATCCGCTGTTTTTAATCCTGAGTTTATCCGCGGAAGCGGTAATAGCGCGCGCGTCGATATCTAAAACGACAAAGCCTTTTTTTTCTCTTTTTTCAATTACGGGAGCGGTAATCGTAAGAACATGTGTTCGCGTGTCGGGTGAACGGTAGCTGTTACTTATGTAGATATCCTCGGCTAAGGTAGTTGGTATAAACCATTTGTTCGCTGCTTCATCCTTCGTTTTATTCAGGGAAGGGTTTAATGTGCTTAATATTTCCTTGCCTTTTGGCGTGATTAGGCGGATTTGATTAACGTAAGGATGCTTAACCAAATAGTTACGGAACTCTTTTATCGTTGTCGCTTGGTCATCGTCAAATTCAGCCAGTAAGAAGGCCATTGAGGATACGGACCGCTGCGATAAATCGCGCGCGTTGTCGGCGCACCTTTCAAGGAAAGCTTTCATCTGTTCAGACGATTCTTGCGCCAGATTGAGTATTTCCTGGGATGTTTGCGCGAAAAAAACTTTATTACAGTTGGCATAGAAAACAGTGCCGAGAATGATCATCGGCAGGCATGAAAGCAACAAGAAATTGATCAACAACTTTTTAGACATTGGGATTACTCCTTATTTTATAAAGCACCCTAAACTTCCCCCCCCCCTATAAAAATTTAATAGTTTATGTTTTATCCTCTATCGATTTTTAATAAGTTATAATATTTAATCAAGGCAGTATAATTTTCCAATGTTTCGCCTGATTTGTCAAGTTTTTTATCGATAAAAACATTAGGCGGTTAATCGATACGCAGAAATCCCCGGCTTCTTGTCCCGAGCGAAGTCTCGGGGTCAAGCCGGGGATGAATGCGAGGCGATTTAGGAAACCACGGGCTTGCCCGGGGGTATCTGCTTTTGTGAGTGGTGGATAGAAAAAATGTAAATCAACAGTATATAAAAAAAGAGATTCCCGCCAATTTGGCGGAAACCTCTTTTTTTAGCTGTAGGGCTCTCTTGCCGCGAACAGTTATTTTCCGATCAGAGACGTAAGTTCTTTTTCTTCCTTAGGTTGTATAAACACGCTGTCTAAGTCGTCGATATCTTCTATGCTGATAATCTGAAAACCAAACCCCTGAAAAGTCGCCGGGTCAAACGGTATGTTGAACAGTGGCGAAGAGACCGAACCCGGTTTAGCGTCAATGTTTATGCCGTCAAACGCGATACCGCCAGTGTTCCATGTATCTTTAGCTGTTATGACGCTACTTGCTGATGTTTCATTTTGAGAGTCGCTTTTTATTGCCGTGGCAAGGGCGCTTGAGGCGTTTTGCTGCACTTCGCCTACGATTTTAACTAAACGGATCAGCTGATTGTCGTAACCCCACTCGTTATCATACCAGTGGACGATCACAGCCAGAGTTTTGTTGTTGCCAAGAGGTATGGCCATGGTAGATTTTGCGGCGACAATGCTTGTTTCATTCCTACCGATGATTTGAGTTGAGGCGTTAATTTCATCTTCAACTGAGAGGATATCGGCCAACTCATTTCGTGATGCTTCTAGTAAATCATTGTTTATGTCATCGGCGGATACTTCTTCGTCAAGAACGATGAAATCAGCGATTACTGAGCCGGTAGTAAGATTTATTCGCACTGAATCGCCGGCAAGTAGTCCCTGTAGTTCCGGCATTACGTATCCGGCAGCCAGGTCAGCGCCGGTTGAGGTAAGAATAGTGTTTTTAGGGAGCGAACGGCCGCGTTCAGGTTTTTTCGCGCGTTTATCGATAATTTGGTTGGATGCTGTCGCAGAATGAATAGTGGCAAATACTGATCCAAGAACACGCCGTTTTTTATGAAGCGTAGATAGGACTGGCATAAGACAGTTGGTTGTACAAGAAGCGCCGGAAATTAGTCGCATCATTGCGTCATATAAGTGAGTATTGACACCGGGGACAAAGGAGAATCTTTGAATAGCTGGATTTTTTTCATCAAACGGTTTGCTGGTGATTGCAACTTTTGCACCGGCTTCAAGATGTTTTTCCAAGTCGACGTACTTTTTAAAGGCGTCAGTTGTATCGATAACGATATCTATGCCAAGTGATTCCCATGGTAGATTTTTTATCTCAGCGGCAGTTGGCACGCTAGGCACCATAAAAATTTTCTTGTCATTTATTGTTATGTATTCATAGCCTGTTTCTGGGT
>JBDRDG010000095.1:0-15369 GCA_043821045.1 Candidatus Omnitrophota bacterium
GATCCCTGGACTCAAGAGGCAAAAAGCCGCTTGATAAGTTTAGGAAAAGTCCCCCATTTATACAAAAGAAGGATTGCGGAACAGGCAGCGGTATTATCAAAAGAATTTACCCTTAAAAGAGAACAGCAACGGCTGCGTTTGATTAAAGAAGCCCAGGTTCATTTTAACCTTGCTATAAGTGTGCTGGAAAAAGGTGATTTCCCGGGAGCGTTAATAGAATTGAAAGAGGCTCTTTCTTTAAATCCTCCCGATGAAGAACTGCTAATGCAAATCGCTAATCTTTATGGGAAAGTGAGAAAGATATATGGTAAACAGCAAAAGAAACAACAGGCGGCAACTCATATAGAGGATGCCCTAACTCAACTAGAAGACGATAATTATTTTTCTGCGATAACGAGCTTAAAAGAGGCGATATCTGTTGTTTCCAGCTTTTCCAGATAATAACCACCCTTAAATCTTGAAAAACTCTTACATTATATGTAATGTCTGTGAATGTGCTTTATCTTATAGATGCTAACGCAGTTTTATATCGTTCTTTTTACGCGATAAAGCTTTCTACAAGCCGCGAATTCCCCACAGGCGCAATCTATGGTTTTTTTACCGTTTTAAGAAAACTTATAAGAAATTACGAACCCCAGTACATCGCTATATGTTTCGATGTGTCGCGAAAAACGCATCGGCAGAAGAAATATAAAGAGTATAAGAGCCAAAGACCGCCGACCCCCGATAATTTACGAGTGCAGATGCCTGTTGTAAAGCAGCTGGTGAATTATATGGGCATGGCGAGTGTTGAGAGAGAAGGTTATGAAGCCGATGATTTGATTTCTTCTTTAGCCGATAAAGCATTTAAGCGAAATTGGCGAGCAGTGATAGTAAGCCCCGATAAAGATATGTATCAGCTGATACGGGATGATTCTATATGTGTTTTTAACCCCGTTAAAGAGACCATGTATAATCACGATTATTTCTTTCAGGAGTTTGCTTTTGAACCGGAATATATTGTTGATTATTTAGGGTTGATTGGAGATAGCAGCGATAATATACCGGGGGCAAAGGGAATCGGGAAGGTAGGGGCATCGCGTTTAATAAAGGAATTCGGCACGGTTGAAAATATATTTGATAACTTAGATAAAATCCCGGATAAGATTAAATCGGTTTTAGAACGGAGTAAAGATGACATTCTCTTAAGTAAAGAACTTGTTAAGTTAGAGAAATCTTTAACTTTCGATTTTGATTTGGATAACCTTCGCGCCGGCAATATCGATTATCAAAATGTATATAATCTGTGTAAGGAGTTAGAGTTTAAATCTCTTCTTAAAGAATTTTCCCCTGGCGACACTGACATACAAATACATCTGGAGGATAAATTGCCTTCGGATTTCAATAAGAAAATAGCTTCTCGGGGGACTTTATTTTTTTATATGGCCGATAGCATGATTTTTGTTTTTGATGACTCCGCGGGCGTAACTTATAAAGTTGACTATATAAAAATAGAAGAGCTTTTTGGCAATGCGGCAATTACAAAAGTTTCCTACGATTTTAAAGGGCAATGTTTGAGAGCGGCCGGCAATGTGGATATCAAAGGTTTGTGCTTTGATTTGCAAATTGCCGCCTATTTAGTTGATCCCGCTTTGGGAGATTATTCATTCGAGAATATCCTTTCTCATTTTCTCAGCATTTATATTAAAGAAATGCCCAGCAGCGTCTACGCACAATTTGCTTGTAAGATGTATGATTTTCTAAAACAAGAAATAATACAAAGGGAGTTAGAAAAGGTGTTTTTTGAGGTAGAACTGCCTTTAGTCTCAGTTCTAACCAATATGGAAAGGACGGGAGTAGCTATTGATAAACGCGTCCTCCAGGAGTTGTTGGCGCAGGCCGACGGTAAATTAGATAAAACCGTCAATGATATCTTTAATATTACAAAAAAAAGATTCAACCTCAATTCTCCTCAGCAGTTGAGCCAAGTCCTTTTTGAAGAGTTAAAACTTCCTCATTATAAGAAAACAAAAAAAGGCTTTTCCACAAATGAGGAGGTTCTGCAGAAATTGTCTTCGCGTTTTCCTGTCGCCGCGCTTCTTTTAGATTACCGCCATCTTAGTAAGTTGAAGTCAACCTATCTTTTACCTTTCTTAGAAAGGGTAAAGGATGATAAAAGGCGTCTTTACACTTCTTTTATTCAAACCGGCACTCAGACCGGCCGTTTAAGTTCCAGTTCGCCTAACCTTCAGAATATTCCGGTTAAAGGTGATTTTGCCCACAAGCTTAGAGGTATTTTTGTCTCTTCTTTTGATCACGGTTTTATTCTATCAGCCGATTACTCTCAGATTGAGTTAAGGATCTTAGCGCATTTTTCCCATGAGGAGGCCTTAATTAAAGGATTTAACCAAAATATCGATATCCACAAACATACGGCTTCATTACTTTTTGGAGTGGATATCGGCGATGTTGATCGAAAGAGGCGGGAAGTAGCCAAACGGGTTAATTTCGGTATTATATACGGTATGAGTCATTACGGATTAGCCCGCGAATTAAAAATTTCCGATCAAGAGGCGCGCGGTTTTATTGATAGCTATTTTTTAAGGTATCCGGGAGTAAAACGGTTTATCGATAGGGTCATTGAAGAAACGCGAAAAAATGGTTTCGTCAGGACAATTTTAGGCAGGAAACGGTACTTGCCCGATATAAACAGCTCTAATTTTGAGTTAAGAGAATATTCCTGCCGTCAGGCGGTGAATACTATTATTCAGGGGACAGCGGCAGATTTGATTAAACTGGCGATGGTTAATATAGAAAGGGCATTGGCGGAAGATGGTTTTAGGGCAAAGATGATTATTCAGATACACGATGAACTAGTTTTTGATACGCCGCCGGAAGAATTGAAGAGGATTATTCCCCTGATAAAGTCTAATATGGAAAACAGTTTGTCTTTGGATGTTCCCGTGGTCGTCAATCTTAAAGCCGGCCCCAATTGGCTTAATTTAGAGGAAGTTAAATAGATGATTATATGGAAAATGGTTGATAATCTTGGGTGGGTTTAAAGCTCTTGACAATACGGATAAAAGAGGAGGGGGGGAGGTATGAAAGTAGCATTTTGTTCATCGGAAGTCTTTCCTTTTGCTAAAACCGGGGGGTTAGCTGATGTCAGCGGAGCCTTGCCGTTAGCTTTAGCTAAGCAGGGATGTGAGGTGAAAGTATTTATGCCTTTATATAAAGGCATAAAGTGTAAGAAGGCAAATGACCAATTCGCTGTAAGCAAGTGCAAGGATGTAGAAGTTATCTTTGTAAGAAATGACGATTATTTTATGCGCGATGCCCTTTACGGTACAAATAAGGGCGATTATCCTGATAATTTAGAGAGATTTTCTTTTTTTAGCCAAAGGGTAGTCGATATTCTTAAAAAAATAAATTTCTCACCCGACATAATTCATTGTAACGATTGGCAGACGGCGCCTTTAGTAATTTATCTAAAGACGAAATTCAAAGGTGACCCTTTCTTAAAAAAGGTAAAATCAGTTTTAACTATACATAATCTCGCTTATCAGGGGATATTTGACAAGGAAAAGTATCCCGCTTTAGGTATAGGATGGGAATATTTCTCTTTTCAGCAGCTTGAGTTTTATGACAAGCTTAACCTTTTAAAAGGAGGTGTGGTATTCGCCGATATGGTCAATACCGTAAGTCCTACTTACGCTGAGCAAATTAAGACCGTCGAATTCGGTTGCGGTTTAGACGGTATCCTGCGTGAAAAGAGCGGCCGGCTTAGCGGTATACTTAATGCCATTAATTATAAAGTTTGGGATCCTAATAAAGACGCGCTTATTTACAAGAAATATTCTCCTTCAAACTTGAAAGATAAATATGATAATAAAAAACTGTTTCAAAAACAGTTGGGGTTTGAACAGAAAAAGAGCATATTCCTTCTAGGTATGGTAACCAGATTGGCCGAACAGAAAGGCATAGATATTCTATCTAAGGCTTTGGACGCTATCGTAAAGAAGAATCAGTTGGTTATTCTTGGCTTTGGCGATGAGCGGTACCATAAAATTCTTAAAAGTAAAGAAAAGAAATATAAACGTAACTTTTCCTTAAACTTAAAGTTTGACGAATCTTTTGCCCATAAGATTTATGCCGCCTGCGATGCTTTCCTTATGCCTTCGCGATTTGAACCTTGCGGGCTTTCCCAGATGATTAGCTATAAATACGCCACTATCCCTATAGTGCAGCATACCGGCGGCTTAGTTGACACGGTAATTGATTATGACAAGAAAGGCGGCGGTTTTGTTTTTAGTGAATATAGTGAGAAAGCTTTGATCTCAGCCATTGAGAGGGCAAGAGGTGTTTTCCAGGAGACAAAGAGCTGGTCTTTGCTTCTTAATAAAGTGAGCAAGTATAATTTCTCATGGGACAAGACGTCTAAAGATTACATTAAGATGTATACAAAATGCCGGTCGTTGCCGTAACGGGAAATTTATGCAGTGGTAAATCCACTGTTTTAGATATTCTAAAAAAGAAAGGAGGCCGGGTATTCTCTGCCGACGATGCGATCCATCGATACTATAAAAATAAACAGTGCCAAGTCTATAAGGAAGTAAAAAACTCTTTTCCTTCTGCTTGCGATAAGAAGGGAAATATTATAAGAAAAAGATTAGGCTGTATTTTTTTTGCCTATTATAAAAAACTCAAACGACTGGAGGAGATAGTCCACCCTCATGTCGCCAAGGATGTAAGAAAATGGGTTAAGAGCAAACAAGAAGGGGAAGGTTTGTACCTGGCAGAAATACCGTTGCTTTTTGAGAAGAAATTGGATAGAATATTTGATAGAGTAATCCTCGTTTATAGTCCGCAATCAATTCTTGTAGAAAGAATTAAACGTAAGTTCGGCTTATCAAAGAAGGAAAGTTTAAAGCGGCTTAAATTATTTTCACCGTTGATAGAAAAGAAAAAGCGGTCTCATTTTATAATAGCTAATAATTCGGATTTGTTAAAATTAAAACGAAAGGTAGGTTTGATATGGCGCGATCTAAAAAGGAAGCGATAATTAATTCCGGGACTCTCGATATCGGGACGCTTAAGGAAATGAAGATTTCTGAGCTTAACAGAGTAGCGAAAGATTTCGAAGTTAACGGTATCAGCGGTTTAAAGAAACAGGATCTTATATTTAAGATATTACGGGCCCAGGCGGAAAAAGAAGGCTTAATGTTTGGCGGCGGCGTGATTGAGGTTTTACCGGAGGGATTTGGCTTTTTGCGTTCCCCCAACTATAACTATTTGCCTTCGCCCGATGATATTTATGTTTCTCCCTCGCAAATCAGGAAATTTTCTTTGCGGACAGGCGATACCGTAAGCGGCCAGATACGGCCGCCGAAAGATAATGAGAAGTATTTCGCTCTTCTGAAGGTCGAAGCGGTAAATTTCGAAGATCCCGATAAGGCGCGCCAGAGGGTTCTTTTTGACAATCTTACTCCTACCTATCCGAAATTCAGGTTCATTTTAGAAACTCAGCCGGAAGAACGTTCGACCAGAATATTGGATCTGCTTTCACCTATAGGTAAAGGCCAGCGGGGATTGATCGTTGCCCCTCCTTATAGCGGGAAGACCGTGCTTCTGCAGAAAGTCGCCAACGCGATTATGAACAATTATCCCGATGTGATATTGATCGTTCTTCTTATTGACGAGCGGCCGGAAGAGGTAACGGAAATGAAGGCGATGGTTAAGGGAGAAGTAATAAGCTCTACTTTTGATGAACCGGCCCAACGGCATGTTCAGGTCGCGGAAATGGTTTTAGAAAAAGCGCGGCGTCTCGTAGAACATAACAAAGATGTGGTTATTCTTCTTGACAGTATAACAAGATTAGCGCGTGCCTACAATTTAGTAGAGCCGCATTCAGGCAGGATCCTTTCCGGCGGAATAGATTCCAATGCCTTGCATAAGCCCAAACGTTTCTTTGGCGCGGCGCGCTCCTTAGAAGAAGGCGGATCTTTAACGATTTTGGCCACAGCCTTAGTCGATACCGGTTCCCGTATGGACGATGTTATTTTTGAAGAATTTAAAGGCACCGGCAATATGGAAATAACTTTGGATAGATCTATGTTTCAGAGAAGAATTTACCCGTCAATCGATATAAAAAGGTCCAATACGCGCCGTGAAGAGCTGCTCCTTCATCCTGATGAACTTCAGCGTGTGTGGATTTTACGTAAGGCGTTAAACGAATTAAGTTCCGCCGAGGCGTTGGAGTTATTAATCGAGAAACTTTCCAAAACAAAGAATAATGTAGAATTCCTTCTCACCTTGAATAAATAATATGATATAGTACTGCTTTAATTTTTTTAGATGTGGTTGCAAGAATAAGGGGAAAGTTTCTTATAATCACAGTGGTTATTAATTTAAGCAAACTTTAAACACTAAACTCTAAACACGAAATAAACATGAAATGAATAAAACTCAAAATCCAAAACGTTTTAATTTCGGAAGAGAGTATTTAAATATTACGAATATATTTTGAGCTTATTGTTTTGAGTTTTGGATTTGTTTAGAGTTTTGAGTTTAGGGTTTAGAGTTTAATAATTAAGTACAATATAAGGAGGTTGTTTATGAAAAAAGGAATTCATCCCAAATATGAAGCGGCAACGATTATGTGCGCTTGCGGCAATGTCGTCCATACGCGTTCCACAAAAAAGGCGATTAATGTCGATATCTGTTCAAAATGCCACCCTTTCTTCACGGGAAAACAGAAATTCGTCGATTCCGAAGGGCGGGTAGAGAAATTTATGAAGAAATATAACAAAAAGTAAATTTGAGAATTATAGGTATTTTATCTAACGAGCTGGATTGTTAAGAGGTGGCGAAATTAAAATCAAATATCAAAAATCAAAATCACCAGTTCAATAAGGAAGTGCAACACTTCGATTTGTTAACTTATTATAGTTTCTCTGCCTGAAACTTTTAGGGGATCCTTTCACTAAGTAATATGGTTGACTACAACAAATTAAAACAAGAATACAATAAGCTTTCGGAAGAATTATCCTCACAGGAAATATACAAAGATAAAGAGCGTTACCAAATAGTTGCTAAGCGGTTTTCTTTCTTGGAAAAAGTTAACCAGATGCTTAATCTGAGGGATAAGTTGATTAAGGAAAAGGCGTCTCTTCTGTATGCGGCCGACGATACGAGTGAAGATAAGGAAGTAAGAGAATTTGCTAAAGAAGAGATTCTTAAACTTAGCGAACGTATCGCGAAAATAGAAAATGATGTCGAGGATAAAATATTTGAAGAGGAAGACGAGCCTGACAGGGATGTTATCATTGAAATAAGAGCGGCGGCGGGAGGGGAAGAAGCCGCGCTTTTTGCCGCTAATCTTTTTAAAATGTATGTTAAATATATAGAAAAACGTGGCTGGCAAAAAGAGGTTTTAAGTTCTCATAATACGGAAATTGGCGGCGTAAAAGAAATTGTTTTTTCCGTCAAGGGCGCCGGATGTTATTCCCGCCTTAAATTCGAAAGCGGTGTTCATAGGGTTCAGCGTGTGCCAATTACTGAGTCAGGCGGAAGAATCCATACATCTACCGCTACGGTTGCCATGTTGATCGAACCTAAGAGTGTGGAAGTCGAAATTAACCCCCAGGATTTAAGGATAGATACTTTTAGAGCTTCCGGTGCCGGCGGTCAGCACGTAAACCGCACGGATTCAGCAGTAAGAATAACCCATTTGCCTACGGGCATAATAATTAGCTGCCAGGATGAACGTTCGCAAATTAAAAACAGAGAAAAGGCGATGAGAGTTTTAAGGGCACGCATCCTTGATAAAAAGGAGAGAGAAGAGCAGCAAAAAGTATCAAAGGCTAGAAAAATACAGGTGGGAAGCGGTGAGAGAAGCGAGAAAATACGGACTTATAATTTTCCCGAACGACGGGTTACCGAGCACCGCATAAATCTTACCTCTTATCGCCTGGAGAGCATTCTAGAAGGAGATATGGACGAGATTATCGATACTTTAATTAAGGAAGAGCGGCGGAGAATATATGAGGCTAAAGAATTAAATAAAGATCAATAGTTGTAGGATGAAGTTAAAAGAGTGGGTTTATCAAAACAGAGATTTGTTTATCAAGAGAGATATGAAGTTTCTTTTAAATTCACTGTTTGGAAGGGATAACGATTGCCTTTTGGACGAGCCAGATTCTTTTGAGCCTGACGATTTCTCTTTCCTTGAAGAATTGAAGGATCTGTATTTAAAAGGGATGCCTATGGCCTTTCTTATAGGAAAAGAAGAGTTCTATGGGTTTAGCTTTAGCGTTAATGCTGAAGATGATTGTCTCTTTTACAAAAAACGCAATCGTTTTTTAAATGGGAGAGGAAGCTTATTGTTTGAGACCGAAAGTAACCAAAACAGGAGCGGGTGTAAAAAAAATACCTGTGGAGTATTCATACCTCGTCCGGAAACAGAGATCATTGTTGATAAGGCATTGGATATAATCGTCAGAGAAAGAATCGCTGATGTCCTTGATTTATGTTGTGGCACATCATGTATCGCTATAGCTATTGATAAACATCGTGAGAAAGATTTGAATATCTTCGCTTCCGATATAAGTCCAGAGGCATTGAAAATTAGTTTGATTAATAAAATGGCGTATAAATCTTCAGTTTTTTTAGTCCAGTCAGATTTATTCGGAGGATTTAAACCAAAAATGTTTGATCTTATAATATCTAATCCCCCTTATGTCGAAGACGCTTATTTAGAAGATAAACGGGGATTCTATTATGAGCCAGCTGTTGCCTTAAGGGGTGGCAGCGATGGTTTATTTTATCTTCGCCGGATAATAGAGTATGCCCGTTTTTTCTTAAAAAAGGGCGGTTTTCTTCTTTTAGAAATTGGTTTTAACCAGAAGCCGCCGATAAAGCGTTTTATCGCTTCCTACGGAGAATACGAAATTGTCCAATGGTTTAGTGATTATTCGGGGAATTGGCGGGGGGTTGTCTTACGTTATGGATAAGTTTGTTGTCTACAAATCTAAATTGTCGGGGGAGATAGTTTTGAGCGGTTCCAAGAATGCCGCTTTGCCGATAATGGCAGCGACTCTTCTTACCGATGAACCGTGTTTTATTTTGAGAGTTCCTGATTTAGCCGATATACGCACAATGTCTAAGATTTTGGAAATGTTGGGTAAAGAGGTAATATTTAAAGATAACAGCCTGACGATAAAATCTAAAAAGAATCGCAGCTATGTCGCTCCATATCGTTTGGTAAAAACTATGCGTGCGTCTTTCTGTGTTTTAGGCCCTTTGCTTTCCCGGCGCAAGAAAGCAAAAGTTTCTCTGCCCGGCGGTTGTGTAATTGGAGTCAGACCTGTCGATCTACATATAAAAGGGCTAACCGCTCTTGGCGCTAAACTTATCATTCAAAAAGGGTATTGTATCGGAGAAGCAAAATACCTAAAAGGTACTCATATTTTCTTAGGCGGGCCTTTCGGCTCGTCAGTTTTAGCAACGGCAAATGTTTTGATGGCGGCAGTGTTATCACGCGGCCAGACAATTATTGAATATGCCGCCTGTGAACCGGAAATAGTTGATTTGGTCCTGTTTTTAAGAAAAATGGGGGCACAGATTGAAGGTGAAGGGACAAATCTGCTTAAAATACAAGGAGTCCCTTATTTAAATGGCGTTGAACACCAGGTGATTAGTGATCGTATTGAAGCGGGAACCTTTATTGCCGCCAGTATGGCTACTGCCTCTGGTATAACTATTTCCGGCGCTAATCCCTTTCATCTCACCTGTGTGATTGAGTTAGCTCGCAAGATGGGAGCAAAGATAAAAATTATCGGTTCAAAAATACATATCAACGGAAGATCTCCCTTAATAAAAGCGACAAATATAACTACGCTTCCTTATCCGGGTTTTCCTACCGATCTACAGGCTCAGTTTATGGTATGTTTATGTCTTGCCGACGGCCTTTCGGCAATTACCGAGAAAATCTATCCCGATCGTTTTATGCATGTCGCTGAGCTGAACAGAATGGGGGCGAGAATTCAAAGAAATGGGCCATACGCTATTGTCGATGGCAGAAGACATCTTTTTGGCGCCGATGTTATGGCTTCAGATTTGCGGGCATCAGCCGCTTTGGTTATTGCCGGCCTTGTAGCTCAGGAAAAGACAACCATATCGCGTATTTATCATCTTGACCGCGGCTATGAGAAGCTTGACCTTAAATTGCGCCAGTTAGGCGCAAAGCTTAAACGAGAAAAGTAATAGTTAAGGGGCAGATTATGATTTTAGTAATTGACAATTACGATTCGTTTACATACAACATAGTGCAATATTTGGCTGAAATGGGTGCGAAGATTAGAGTATATCGCAGTGATGCGCTTGATCTTGTAAAAATAGCTAAGTTAAAACCGACAAAGATTGTTATTTCTCCCGGCCCCGGCCGGCCGGAAACGCAAGGGCGTTTTAGCTGCGATCTTATCAGAGAGTTTTATAAAGACATGCCTATTCTCGGGGTATGTTTGGGGCATCAGTGTATCGGTTATGCGTTCGGCGCAAAAATAATTAAAGCGCCTGTCTTAATGCACGGTAAAACATCTTTGATCTATCATGATCGAAAATATATTTTTAAAAGTTTGTCTAATCCCTTTGAGGCGACAAGATACCACTCGCTTATTATCGATAAAAAAACAGTGCCGTCTAATTTGGTGGTGAACGCGAAAACAAAAGATGGTATAATAATGGGCATAAAAGATAAGCAATATCCTTTGTTTGGTATTCAGTTTCATCCCGAATCAATCTTAACAAAAGAAGGAAAGACCCTGTTGAAGAATTTCTTATCTTTATGATTAAGTCGATACTAGCGTATAGTGGATATTAGATTACAGATTAGAGATTGCAGATATAAATAAGTTAATATACATAATGTGTATTTACTATACGCTACACGCTATACGCTGGACGCTAATTATTCTATCCGTTAAACGCTATACGCTATATGGAGGTAAAGTATGATCAAAGAAGCGATAAAAAAAGTTGTCGAGGGTGGGAATTTAGAATTCAGCGAGGCAAGAACTGTTTTTCTTGAGATATTCAATGAAGTGGCTTCAGTTTCTCAGGTAGCATCTTTATTAGTCGGATTGAGGATGAAAAACGAGACCGCTGATGAGATAGCTGGTGCCGCTAGCGTAGTCAGGGAAAAGGCAATAAAGATAAACGTAAGGGATAAAAAAGATGAACCGATAGTAGATACTTGCGGGACAGGCGGTTCCGGCGTTGAGAAATTCAACATCTCAACCGCCACGGCATTTGTCGTGAGCAGTTCGGGCGTAAAAGTCGCTAAACACGGTAACCGCGCCGCCTCATCTTTTTGCGGCAGTGCCGATGTCCTTGAGGTAATGGGTATAAAGATAGATGCGCCGCCGGAAGTAATGGAGGAAGCGATAAGAAAGATTGGCATAGGATTTCTTTTTGCTCCTTTATATCACAAAGCCTTTAAAGTTGTGGTTCCGATAAGAAAAGAGATAGGAATAAGGACGTTATTTAATATTGTCGGCCCGTTATGCAATCCGGCATCGGCAGATTACCAGCTGCTAGGAGTATCGGATGTAGGATTAGTTGTTAAGATGGCGCAGGTATTGAAGAAATTAGGAGCAAAACGCGCCTTTGTTTTTTTTGGCGATAAATTGAAAGACGAAATAAGTTTACTTGGGCGGACCAAGGTTGCCTTTCTCGACAAGAAGAAGATAAAGAATTTTTATTTGACACCGGCCAGTTTTGGCCTCAAAAAGTGCCGCTTAAAAGACCTGGAGGCAAAAAGCGCGGCAGAGAGCGCTAAGAAAATTACCGATATTTTTGAAGGGATAAAAGGCCCGGCGCGGGATGTTGTCTTAGCTAACGCCGCTGTTTGTTTCTATATGTTAAAAAAGGCAAGGACACCTAAGGAAGGGGTGCGATTGGCAGCCCGCCTTATCGATCAAGGTGACGTAAAAAGAAAATATCTTGATTTTAAGCAATTTCTGGAGAATAATGGCTAATATTCTTTCCCTGATTATTGAGAATAAGAAAAAACGTATAGATATGTTGAAAAAAAACAGGGAAGGTATTCAGTCTCTTTTAAAGAACGCCCCTAAAGTTAAATCCTTTAAGAAGGCGATAAAAAGAGAAGGAAAAATATCTTTAATCGTCGAATTAAAACAGGCGTCGCCTTCATATGGCCTGTTAAGGAAAGATTTTTCCCTGACTGAGTTGGCGAAGATTTTCATGGAAGCAAAAGTTAATGCCATCTCAGTCCTTACGGAAGAGGATTTTTTTCTGGGGAAAACTAAGTTACATTCAGGAAGTCAGCAATATTGTGAATATTCCCGTCCTGCGCAAAGATTTTATTATCGATAAGATACAGGTTTTTGAGTCCCGTGCCGCCGGGGCTGACGCTATTTTACTCATTGCCCGGATTTTAGATAATAACCGCCTAAGGCAGCTGTATGCGTTGGCAAAAGAGTTGGGAATGGATGTTATCGTTGAGGTCCATAGTGAGAAAGAGTTAAGAAGGATAATGCCTTTTTCTTTCGATATCATTGGTATCAACAACAGGAATCTCGATACGTTGAAAGTCGATTTAAACACGACAGCGAAACTGGCGCCGTTTGTTTCCAAAGAGGCCGTAATTATAAGCGAAAGCGGTATTTTTGATTTGAAAGACATTCTTCTGTTGAAAGGGTTAGGGGTAGACGCTGTCTTGGTTGGAACAGTCTTAATGCGGTCAGCGTCAGTTTTAGAAAAAATAAAGGAGTTGAATATTGATGGTTAAAGTTAAGATATGCGGCATAACTGACAGTGAAGACGCCAGGGTTTGCTGCCAAAGCGGGGCGGATGCTTTGGGGTTTATTTTTTGTCGGCAGTCACCGCGCTATATTCCTCCGAGAATAGCCAAAAAGATAATCAGTGATTTGAGTCCGTTTATTTCTACCGTAGGAGTTTTTGTCAATGAGGATAAAAAACAGGTATATGATATCGCGACCTTTCTCAATCTGGATGTTTTACAGTTTCACGGCAATGAAAAGCCGGCTTACTGTAATTTTTTCCGGCCGCGTTTTAAAGTAATAAAAACATTTGTTTCGCAGCGGGCGTTTGAAAATATTTCTTTATATAAGGTCGATGGTTATCTATTCGATGTCAGCTGGGAGGATAAGAAGGCGAGCAAACGTACCTTGAAGGACAGTTTCTTACGTAAAATCAGCAAGTTAAAACTAAAGACAGCGATAATTTCCGGCGGTCTTACACCCGATAATGTTTTACAATGCGTAAAAAAGGCAAATCCTTACGCTGTCGACGTAGCCAGGGGCGTAGAACTTTTTCCCGGCAAGAAAGATAAAAAATTAGTAAGGCTTTTTATCAAGCAGGTAAAGAGCATTAGAGATAGGGGGTAAGAGGATGAATGTTCCTGATAAACGAGGGTATTTCGGCCGCTTTGGCGGTAAATTTATCCCCGAGACATTATCTAAATGTTTGTTGGAATTGGAAGCGGCATATACCAAGATAAAGAAAGATAAGAATTTTAAGTTAGAGTTGTCTTATTATTTAAGGGAGTACGCATCCCGGCCGACACCGCTTTATTTCGCGAAAAACTTAAGCCGGCGGTTTAAACTCAAGATATATTTAAAGAGAGAAGATTTACTCCATACCGGCGCGCATAAAATAAATAACGCTTTAGGCCAGGCTCTTCTTGCCCGGCGTATGGGTAAAAAGCGTATTATCGCCGAGACCGGCGCCGGCCAGCACGGTGTAGCGACAGCGACAGTCGCTGCGCTTTTTGGTTTTAACTGCGATATTCATATGGGGAAAATCGATGTAGAAAGGCAGAGCATGAATGTTTTCAGGATGCAAATGCTCGGAGCAAATCTTTTACCGGTATTAAGCGGTTCTCAGACATTAAAAGATGCCTGTAGTGAAGCAATAAGGGATTGGGTGACTAATGTGGGCGATACTTATTACCTTCTTGGTTCGGTAACCGGCCCGCATCCTTATCCGCTCCTTGTGAGGGATTTTCAGGCAGTGATCGGCCGAGAAACAAAGAGACAGATTGTTGAAAAAGAAAAGCGCTTACCTGATTATCTCGTTGCCTGTATAGGCGGCGGCAGCAACTCTCTTGGACTTTTTCACCCTTTTTTCCACGACAAAAAAGTAAAGTTCGTTGGCGTAGAAGCGGCCGGTTTAGGTTTAAGCCGTTCTCACGCGGCGAGTTTAGTAAAAGGTAAAGTAGGTGTTTTACATGGGATGAAGTCTTTTATTCTACAGGATAAGTTCGGTCAAATAGCGATAGCGCATTCTGTAGCCGCCGGTTTAGATTATCCCGGAGTCGGGCCGGAACACGCTTTTTATAAATCAATTAACCGCGCTTCTTACGTTACCGTAAGCGACAAAGAGGCGATTAGCAGTTTTAAGCTTCTAAGCGAAACGGAAGGGATTATCCCTGCTTTAGAGAGTGCCCATGCGATAGCGTATTTAAAGAAACTCGGGAGAAAAGATCCTAATTCTCTGGTGGTCTTGTGTCTTTCCGGAAGAGGAGATAAGGATTTAAACATTGTCAAACAATGTCTGAAATAACCGATAGATTTAAACAGTTAAAAGAAAAGGATAAAAAGGCATTTGTCTTATATCTGACCTTTGGTTTTCCTTCCATCGATATTACCAGGAAAATATTGTTTTCTTTAGGCGATAGCCCGGTAGATTTAGTTGAACTGGGACTTCCTTTTTCCGATCCTTTAGCCGACGGCCCGATATTACAGGAAGCTTCAAATATTGCCTTGGAAAACGGCGCTAATGTGGATAATTTCTTTTCTTTCTTGAAAGAATTAAAAGGGGTGAGAAGACAGATAAAAATTCCTTTGATTATCATGACATATTATAATCTTGTTTTACAGTTCGGTCCGCGAAGATTCTTAGCTAACGCAAGACAATGCGGTATTAGCGGTATTATGATCGTTGATTTGCCGATTGAAGAAGCGTCTTGTTATATTGACCAAGCGCGTTCATTCAATTTGGATACTATATTTTTTGTTACGCCCGAAACTACCCAGGAAAGAATGAAAAAGATTGTCGAGGCATCGCGCGGCTTTGTTTATTATATATCTGCTACAGGTATAACCGGACCAAGGTCTCTTTCTTTAGAATCGATTCGTTCGCATGCGGAAGCGATTAAAAAGGTCAGTAATCTTCCCGTATGCGTGGGTTTCGGCATTCATAATAAAAAGCAGGTTAAATCGTTAGGAAAAGTCAGCGATGGCGTGATCGTAGGCAGCGTTGTGGCGCGGTTCATAAAAGAGAATTATAAAACTAAAAACTTCGTCAATAATCTAAATAATTTCCTAAAGAATCTCTATGTTTAACATT
>JBDRDG010000096.1:0-2455 GCA_043821045.1 Candidatus Omnitrophota bacterium
CATTGAAACAATACAACCTATAACCTATCTACTCTAGACTATCTATTTATTCTACTGATAATCCAGAGTTTTCACCAACTGTCATTGAACAATTATCGTATCATCTCCTTTCTTAAAATTATCGATTATGCACCCTGCCCCGGCTTAACAGGGAGGAAACCGGCACTGTGAAAATTTTCGCAAGAATGAAGACTTATCGCCTCGGTATAAACTTTCTAGCTTGAAGGTTTAGAAAACTTCTCAGGTATGATTTTAAGATCGGCTTCTCCTAATAAATAGCTGCCTTAGATTATATAACCCGCCATTTAAAATAACGCAAGGTATCGCTGGTATTATCCATACAGGAAGAACCCGTCTCTAATTTTTTCTTTTGAAATTGTGCGGTTTTCCAAAACGCGCTTATTCACCTCAAAAAATATGTTTGTTTATTTTCCTAGGATTTGTCTTTTTCTCTTTCCAGAGCCTTTTGAATCATCTCTTTCTTTTCGAAGATACGCCTCTGGGCTTTTGAGATATTCTCTAAAACGTCTTCTATATTGACCGGTTTAACTAAATAGCCGCAGGCGCCGTTTTCAATAGCTTTAACGCAGCTATCGAGATTAGACTGGCCGGTAATCATGATAATCTCAACCGCTAAATTATATTTCCGCGCTTTTTCCAGGAATTCAATACCATCGATTTTCGGCATCATGATATCACAGATGACGATTTGAGCTCTAAATTCTTTTATTTTAGACAAACCTTCCTCGCCGTCTCCCGCCGTCACGACAAAATAACCCCTTCGTTCCAAAGATCGCCTTAACCACTCTCTCGCTTCCTCCTCATCATCAATAACCAAAATATTAAGCTGCTCTTCCTTTTCCATTATACCCCCTTTTCGGCCTTATTCACCTGACTTAGAACTGCCTTTAGCTCTGCTTAGAGATGAACTCTTTACTCTTTCAACAATATTTATATCAAATATTAGCCAAATACTCAAGGTAATTTATTCAATACCTATCGCTTAAATTCCGTTAGATCAAACCACCAGTTGTTAAGCGGCCGGTTTTTAGCTAAACGCCAAATCTTTTTAGCGCTTTTTGTCTTAAGAAAACGCGGCGCTTTCTTCATAAACTTAACCGCCTCGCTATAGCCGTATTCACGATACTCCTTTGCCTGAATTAAGCACTCTAGGATATCGGCATCTCTTGCGACAATACTTTCGAAAGACTCCTGAGCAGTATATTCTTCTCTCATCCGGATTAACTCTTTTTTTATCTTTGCCGGCAGGAAATTAACCTGTTCAAAAAAAGAGGTGTTTTCGACAACTAACGTATCGATATAACGCTGGGCCATTTTATGCAAATCGGTAATACGCGCTTCTTGCATATCGCCAAAAAGGGTCATCAATATTACTTTATAAGGCGATACTTTTTCCAGGCAGGCTAAGATATAGCCGACTACCGCACAGCGAAAGCTATGTTCGGCCACGGACTCCGCGTTTTTTATGCCTAAAACCGACCAGCCAGAACGGTAAACACGTTTAAGCATCCCCGCTTCAGAAATAAAATCCAAAAGGCTATTAAGAGTTATGTTTTTCTCTTTTGTTTTCATCTATCGCCTCTGCCTTGACGGAATATTTCGTAACAGACAATAGCGCAAGCTATATTAACATTAAAAGAAAGGCCTCTGCCCTCCATGGGTATATGCACTTTTATGTCAAGATGCTTATCTATACCGCAGCGTATGCCAAATCCTTCCGATCCTAAAACAACCCCTAAAGGAAAAGGCAAGGACACATTACGAATATCCTGTCTAACGCCGCCGCCTAGCGCGGCGCCGGCAATCCAATATCCACAATCTTTGGCCGCGAGTACGGCTTTTAACATATTAGAGACAACCGATACCGATATATAATTTTCTCCTCCCGCGGCCACATGTAAAACTGTTTCGTTCACCCTGCAGGCTTTGCTTTCAGGGATAACGAGAGAAAGCCCTCCCAAACAGGCTGCTGTACGCATAATCGAACCTAAATTTTGCGGGTCACATATCCGGTCTAAAAAGATGATCGTCGGTTTCTTATCCTGCGATAAATCCAACAGGCGGTCAAAAGGCAAATAAGCAAATTCATCTATACGAGCGACTATACCGCCAAGATTATCAGCCCGTTTTATCCGCCTTAATCTATGCGATGGTAATCGCTCTATGGCTATCTTGTTTAAGTCTATCAGCTCAATTATATCTGCCTGAGCGAAATTATCCTGCAAAAATATTTTCTTTACGCTGGCGGGATTAGTTTTTAGCCGCTCACGAACTGAATTTTTGCCGTACAGTAACATATAAAAGAAAGGAAAGACTAAAACGGGGGTTATTCCTAAATCAACGAAAGTTTATCTTTAACTAATTGACTAACCGTTTTGGAATCCGCCTTTACGCCAATACGCGCCATTGCCTCTTTCATAACTTTTCCCATATC